>DATFDC010000175.1:0-3616 GCA_035252415.1 Solirubrobacteraceae bacterium | reverse complement strand
GAGGCGATGGCGCATCTCAGCTGCGTCGGCGCCACCCGCGATGAACTGTGCGTGATCCTCGACAGCCTGGTCGACGCCGGGATCGAGAATGTGCTCGCGTTGCGGGGGGACCCGCCGCGGGGCGATGGATCCTGGCAGCCGCATCCGGGCGGGTTGCGGTTTTCCAGCGAGCTGGCGGCGCTGATTTCTGCTCGATATCCCGTCTGCGTGGGCGCCGCCGCGTTCCCCGAGGTCCATCCCGAAGCCGTCGACCTGGCCAGCGACCTGCGGTTCTTGAAGGAGAAGGTCGACAGCGGGGTCTCGTTCCTGATCACCCAGCTGTTCTTCGACAACGAGGCGTACTTCCGGTTTGTCGAGGAGGCGCGCGCGGTCGGGATCGACGTCCCGATCATCCCCGGGATCATGCCGATCACCGACGTGGGCCAGATCAAGCGCTTCACCGACATGTGCGGCGCCTGCATCCCGCAGACGCTGCTCCGCCAACTCGAGGCGCGTGCGCCGTTCCCCAACGAGGTGCTCCAGCTCGGCGTCTCCTACGCGACCCTGCAGTGCGCCGAGCTGCTGGCCCGGGGCGCACCCGGGATCCACTTCTACACGCTGAACCGCTCGCCGGCCACCCGAGCGATCCTGGCCGCCCTGCGGCTGCTCCAGCCGTGGGTCAGGCGCGAGGTGGTCAGGACGGGTTCGGCGGGATGATGTCGGTCACGTGGGCGACCTGGGGCTGGCCTCCGGCCTCGTAGCGGATGTCGATCTCGTCGTTGCGCTTGTAGGTCCCGATCCCCCAGAAGCCGAGGAACCAGGCCCACGGCCCGAGTCGCTGGCGGACCACCTCCCGCGCGAACAGAAGCTCTCCCTCGGAGATCCGGTAGTCGGTCCCGAGCTCCTGGGGCACGCCGTTGACGTACACCTGAAACGGTGAGCGGACGCCCGGGGGAAGCTTGACACGCCAGTACCGCTGCGGCATTACAGATCGGCTCCGATCAGCGACATGATGACCATGTCGATGCCCTTTCCGCGTTTGCGTTGATACTCGCGCAGGACGCCCTCACGAACGAAGCCGGCGGACCGGGCGGCGTGGATCGCGGCCAGGTTCTCGGGCTCGGCCAGGATCTCCAGTCGGGCCAGCCCGCAGGTCTCGAGCAGCCACACGCCGGCCAGGCGCAGGGCCCTTCGTCCCACGCCCCGGCTGCGGAGTTGGGGCGCGAGCCAGATCGTGAGCTCGGCGCGCCGGTGGTCCCAGTCGACGTTCTCGACCCGGACCTGCCCCCGGCATGTGTCCTCGCCGGTCTCGAGCACGGTCAGCGTGGCCCGCTCGCCCGCGCTTCGGGCGCCCGCCTCGCGCTCGGCCCGGCTGCCCAACTCGGCGCCGCTGGGGGGCCGGTCCTCGCGGTTGAGCAGATGCAGCCGGGGGTCGTCCTGGTAGGCGATCAGGATCTCCGGGATGTCGCGCTCTTCGTAGTCGCGGAGCGCGACGCCCCCGTCGATCAGCGGGTCGGCGAGACGGGGGAACGAGCTCATGTCGCAAGCGGACCGTACCCTTGCGGCGTGGAAAACGTCGTGTACCAGGTCCGCGGCTGACCGTACTCTGTCGCGCCGTGGAAGAGGTCGTCTATCAGGTGCGCCGCTCCGACCGCGCCCGGCGGGTCCGGGTGACCGTGGACGCGGTGCGCGGGGTCGAGGTCGTGCTGCCGCGCCGGGCGCCCGAGCGAGAGGCGGCCGCGGCCATCCGTGAGTTACGCCCTTGGATCGAACGGCGGGTGGCCGAGTTGGCCGGCGCGCGGGCGGCGGTCGCTGCGCGCGGCGACACGGTTCCATACCTGGGACGCACGCTCGCGTTGCGGGGTGAGCCGGGGCGCATGCGCGTGGCGCGGCGGGGCGACGTTCTGCTCGTGCCGGTCGGTTCTGCCCGTGTGGCCGCGTTGGAGCGCTGGTACCGGCGCGCGGCCCGGGCGGAGATCGAGCCCCGGCTGCAGCGCGCCTGCGATTTGGCCGGTACCTCGTATTCCCGGCTGACCATCCGGGGCCAGCGGACGCGCTGGGCTAGCTGCTCGCGCAGCGGTGCGATGAGCTTCAACTGGCGGCTGCTGCTCGCGCCGGAAGCCGTGCTCGACTACGTGGTCTGGCACGAGGTCTGCCACCTCGAGGTGATGGACCACTCGTCGCGCTTCTGGCGGCTGTTGGCCAGCCGGAGCCCGGGCTATCGCGAACAGCTTCGGTGGCTGAAGGTCAACGGGGCCACCCTGGTTCTCTAGGCGCTTGGAGGCCTGGGCGCTTGGAGGCCGCGGGGCGAGGCGGCACCGAATAAGAAAGGCCGGGCCGAGGACCTCGCGCAGACGTGGGGTCTGCTCCCCCTTGGCGAGGTCGGTCTCGGCCCGGCGCACCCCTCACGCCTGCCTGCCGGTCTACGCCTGCGCGGGGGGATGTAGCCGCCGGTCCACAAGGGCTTGCGTGCCGCTACAGTGTTAGGTAACCTACCAAGCAGTCCCGATAACTGTCAAGTTCATGGTTGCCATGGCGACCAGCCTCCGCGCTACGCTGCCCTGGCCCAGATCAATGTCATGACCGGCCCAAGCACGAAACCCTTCGGAGAGTCCCTGCGAGCGCTGATGGACGAGCGTTCGCTCACCTACCGCGGCTTGGCCGAGGCGACTCGCAAGCTCGACGGCAAGGGCATCACGCACGCCCACATCAACATGCTCGCCAATGGGCACGACAAGCCCTCGATGCGCGCGATGGAGTTGATCGCCGCGGCCTGCGACGTCGATGCGGACTATTTCGCCGAGTACCGCCTGGCCGCGGCCATGCGGGAGCTCGATCCGGCCGAGGTCGGGCTCGAGCAGGCGCTCGACAATCTCAACGCTCGGCTCGGTGCCCGCCGACAATCCGTCGCCAAAGCACGGCCATCGCAAGGGCCCCAAGCACAACCTCGTCCCACGGGGTAGCCAGCGGGTCGAGTGGCGGCAGCGCGACCAGGAACGCCACCGTCCATACGCCCCAGGCCATCTGCACCCCGCGGCGCGTGACCTCCGGGTAGCGCCAGATCGTGCGGGCCAGCCGATCGGTGAAGTAGCCGAGCTCGTCCCGATCGCCGAGCGCCTTGGCGGCGATCGACAGCGCGGCCAGGGCGACGACGAAGGCCAGATAGCCGATCGGGCGCGTCAGATAGCGTACGAATGCTGACAGTTCCTTCATCAGTTCAGTAACGATACCCGAGCCCCAGACTCACGCTCGGTGTTTTCGTAAGTGCTTCAGCGGTCCTGGAGGACCCGCCGGAGCGCCTTGACGGCGGGTTCGCCCTTGCTGGCGTCGACCGTTTGTCGCCGGACCCGACCCAGGTAGGCCTCGGTCGAGCCGTCGCCGTGCACGTCGATGCCCGCGCGGGTGCCGGCCAGGCGACGCTCGGGACCAGCCAGTTCGATCCGGGCGACGACCTGCTGCTCGGGGCCGTATTGACGCAGCCGTGTACCGGCTGGGTTTTCTTTTGCGCGACCCGCGAGCTCGTCGACTCGGGCCTCGAGCTCGGCCAGGGCGCGCTCGAGCGTGTCGAAGCGCCGGCGCTCGACGCGCGCATTGGCCCGGATGGTGAGCGTCCAGGTGGCTACGAGCGGGCGCCCGC
>DATFDC010000174.1:0-7143 GCA_035252415.1 Solirubrobacteraceae bacterium | reverse complement strand
TTGCCCGACCGCCCCGGCGGTGTGGGTCTGGCGGAAATCATCTCCGGGCGGCCCGGCCGCCACCATCCATCGCGGGTCTGGTTTTCCCCACCCTCGACTGGACTTTCGGCCGGGGACGGCGCTTTTGTGCCTGCGTCTTCGCCGCTATGGTGCCTCGCGGAGAACCTCGCGATTGGAACAGGAGCGTGTCGATGAGGTCGCCTTGGGGCTTGGCAAGCAACACAACCCCGCCCCGGCAGGAAGTCCAGGGGCCGCTTGCGAGTTCTTTGGTACCGAGATTGGGCAGGCAACGCACGGATGACGTAGGCCTTGACTGATCACTTGGTGACATCTCCCGCCGAGGGTGCGGAAGCCGCGTTCGACTTTGGTGTGCGGCTGGTCGCCGAAGACCGGCTCGCCGAGGCCGAGCAGTGGTTTGGCCATGCCGACAAGCGCGGCCACGGCGCCGCGGCATTCAATCTCGGCGTGCTGCTCGGCTACCGCGGTGACGCCGAAGGCGCCGAGGCGGCGTACCAGCGGGCCGACGAGCGAGGGGTTGCCGATGCCTCGTTCGAACTCGGAATGCTGCTGGTCGCCCAAGAGAGGTTGACCGAGGCCGAAGATGCGTTCGCCCGCGCCGACCAGCGCGGCCACGCCGGCGCCGCGACGAAGCTCGGGGTGCTGCTCGAGGAGCGCGGGGACGTCGACGGCGCGGTCGAGGCCTATGTCCGCGCCGACGAGCGCGGCGACGCCGATGGGGCGTTCGAGGTGGGCATGCTGCTCGCCCAGTACGAACGCCTGGCCGAGGCCGAGGAGGCGTTCGCGCGCGCCCATGACCGCGGCCATCCCGAAGCGGCTGAAAACCTCGCGGTGCTTCGCGAGTATCGCCTGAGCGAGCCCGAGCCTGATGTTCAGGTCGAGCCTGAGGATGACTGGCTGGCTGAGGTTTCCGAGCCGGTGGCCGACCCGGCTGAGCCGGTGCTTGAGGCTGAGCCCGAGATCACGCCCGAGGCCGAGATCACCGCCGAAGCCGAGGTCGCTCCCGAGACCGAGGTATCTCCTGAAGCGTCTCGGCGCAGGCGCCCCCGCGCCCGCGCCGTCATGATCAAGCGACGCCGGCTGGGCCTCGTGCTCATCCTGGGCGTGCTCGCCATCGGCGTCGCCGCGGCCATGGCCACCACGCTCGCCGGCAAGACCGCGAAGGCGCGGCCGTCGACCCCGCTGACCAGCGCGGAAACGGCCGCGACGACCACGGTTCAGTCCACGCCGACGCCGGCAGTGCCGGCCCCGGTGCAGAAGCCGGCGGCCAAGCCGTCGCCGGCGAAGTCGCAGACGCCGCCGCCGACCGCGACGAAGCCCAAGCCCAAGGCGAAGGCCAACGTCGTGAAGAAGACCACGCCCAGCGTCTCGACGAACACCCCCGCGACCACCCGGCCGACGACGAGCGTGCCACCGGCCAGGGCGACGGTCCCCGTTCAGAGCAACCCGACACCGACGCCGACGCCGACGACCAGCGCTCCGAGCCGGCCGACGGTCACCACCCCAACGCGCTCGACGGGCAGCACCGGGAGCGGATCACACACTCCGACCACCAGCATTCACACCGGGTCGGGCAGCGGCACCTCGCACAGCGGTGGTGGCGGCACCGGTGGCGGTAGCGGAACCGTCATCGGCGGCGGCTGAGAGGTTCGAATCACTCCTCGGGCGCCGGCGCTGCCGTGGGCCGGGCGTGCCGGTAGGGGTCCTTCGGCGTGCGGTCCTCCGACAGCGACTGCTGCGAACCCGTGACCAGTTGCTCGATCGCGTCGGCGAGGTGGACCGGCGCGATGTTGTAGTCGCCGCGCTCCATGCGAATCCGGTGCGCGGCGAGCAGGACATCGGCGTGGGTGTGACCCACGGGCGGCTCGAACCGGTAGGCGGCCAGCTCGATCAACAGCCCGAGCGGGTCGGTGAAGTAGATCGAGTCCATGAAGCCGCGGTCCTTTACACCGCTGTGCCGGATGCCCCGCTCGTCCAGTCGCTCCACGGTCTGGGCGAACGTGGCCTGGGAGAGGGCGAACGCGAGGTGGTGCACGCCGCCGGGATCGGTCGGGGTGCGCTCGGGGTCGGGCGTGCGTTCCTCGTTGGTGAACACCGTGATCAGACGACCGTCGCCGGGATCGAAGTAGAGGTGGCTCTCGGCCGGGTTGTCGAGATTGGGCTGCTCGAACACGAACGGCATCCCGAGCACGCCCTCCCAGAAGTCGATCGAGGTCTGCCGGTCCGCACCGACCAGCGTTATGTGATGCACGCCCTGGCTCTGGATCTTGCGCATCGGTCTATGCCTCCTGGCGTGCAGTGCGCGGATTGGTGAGCGGGGTGAGGCTCGCCTCGAGCAGCGGGCGCAGGTGCTCGTGCTGACTCGGCAGGCGCAGCTCCTCGCCGAGATGCTCGGGATCCTCGTCGACGGCGAAACCCGGTGAGGTCGTGGCGATCTCGAACAGAATGCCCTGGGGCTGGCGGAAGTAGATCGAGAAGAAGTAGTCGCGGTCGATCACCGGCGTGACCTGCATGCCCGCCCCGGCCACGCGCGCCTGCCACTCCACATGCTCCTCGTCGCGGGAATGCCAGGCGATGTGATGGACGTTTCCCGCGCCCGGGATCCCTCGCTCGCTCGTCTCGTCATAGCCCCAGTGGAAGTGGCGCGTGTCGCCGTCCAGGCGATACTCGCCGTCGCCGATCTCGGTGAAGCCGAGCGTGGCCGTGAGCAGCTCGCGGTCGGCGGCGGTGCCCCGGCCGATGTAGGCCCGCGCACCCTCCACGCCGAGGATCGCGTGCTCGGCGGGCACCTCGGGGTGCTCGGCGCGCAGCGGCGGGTTGCCGTCGTCGGCCACCACAAGCTCGAGGCGCAGGCCGTCGTAATCCTCGAAGGACAGCGACCGCTCGCCGCGGTCGGTGGTGTACCCCTTGCCGGCGAGTCGCTCGGCCCAGAAGTCCAGCGCGGCCTCCGAGGCGACGCCGAGCTGGATCGTGTGGATCATCCCTGCCCCGGCGCGGCCACGGCGGGCGCCCGCGAACTCGAACCAGGTCAGGATCGAGCCGGGCGAGCCCTGCTCGTCGCCGAAGTACAGGTGGTACGCCTCGGGGGCGTCGAAGTTGACCGTCTTCTTGACCATCCGCAGACCGAGGGTGTCGGCGTAGAACTCGACGTTCCGCTCGGCGTCGCCGGTGATCATCGTCAGGTGGTGCATGCCATCGAGCTTCATGATTCTCCTCAGAGGGATAGTTGTTGGCGCAACTATATCACGGATTGTTTGTCGCTGCAACTATCTGGACCAGAAGCACCGGGGTCCTGCCCCTACAGGTAGTTGCATAAGCAATGATCTGGTGCTATAGTTGTGATCACAACGACCTTTCCGAACCCAAGGAACACATGATGAGCATCACCACTTCCCCTTCGACCGTCATCCCCACCGGCACGTGGACCGTCGACCGCGCCCACTCGAAGGTCGGCTTCGCCGTCAAGCACATGGGCATCGCCACCGTCCGCGGCGAGTTCACTGACTTCGAGGGCACTATCGAGATCGGCGAGGACCTCTCGAGCGCCAAGGTCTACGGCACGGTCAAGACCCAGTCGGTCGACACCAACGAGCCCCAGCGCGATGACCACCTGCGCTCGCCCGACTTCTTCGACGCCGCCGAGTTCCCGGAGCTCCGCTTCGAGTCCACGAGCATCGAGGCGCTCGACGACGAGGAGTTCCGGATCACCGGCCAGCTGACCATCCACGGGCTGACCAACGAGATCGTCCTGCACGCCGAGGTCCAGGGCACCGACATCGACCCCTGGGGCAACGAGCGAGTCGGCCTCGAGGTGACCGGCCAGCTGTCCCGCGGCGACTACGGCATGAAGTTCAACCAGGCGCTGGGCAGCGGCAACGTGCTGGTCGCCGACAAGGTCAAGCTCGCGCTCGACATCTCCGCCGTCAAGCAGTCCGCCTAACGCTCCATGCTCCGGCCGGTGCCCCACGCGGCGCCGGCCGGCCCACCGCTCATGACCGCCACCGACCGCCCAGCCCCCTACCTCACTGCGCACGAGCTTGCCGCCTGGCGCGGCCTGCTCGAGGTCCACGCCCGCGTGACCCAGGAGCTCGATGCCCAGATGCAGGCCGAGCACGGCCTCTCGCTCTCGGCCTACGAGGTTCTGATGTTCCTGGACGACGCACCGGAGCATCGCCTGCGGATGTCGGAGATCGCGGACCGGGTCCTGCTCAGCCGTAGCGGCTGCACTCGCCTGGTCGATCGGCTCGCCGATCAGGGTTACGTCACGCGCTGCGCCGATACCACCGACGGCCGCGGCCTGTACGCCCAGCTCACCGAGGCCGGCCTGACCAAGATCAGCGCCGCGCGGGCGACGCACCGGGACGGAATCCGCCGGTTCTTCCTGGATCACCTCACGGCAACCGATCAAATCGTTCTCGGCGATGTCTGGAGCCGCTTTCGGTAGCTACACCTTCGGTCACGTCTCGGACAATCGCCCGCGCAATATCAGAGCTTCGGCCGAAGATGCCGTGCAAAGCGGCGCAAACGGCGATGCACCGCTTTACTGTTACGCGCCGCTTGGCTTAGGTTCTGCAAACGTCTGCAGCCGCGGCCGACGGTCCTCACACGGTGCCGGGGTTGAAGCGCGACCACGGCGGCCACGCCGCCGATACCGAGCCGGAGGTACGTGGGGTGCCCGCGACAACGCTGGACCATCGTTCTCGGAGAGCCCTCGTTGAAGCCGGGAGCCTCGAGCCGGACACCGCGGGGGTTGCGATCGCCGCCGCGGCGCTCGAGGCGGCCCTGCGCGCCCGGTGGCCGTCACTGCAAGCCGGCACGCCGCTGGTCCGCAAGCTGGCCCGGCGCGTCTCGCGCCGCCTCGGCCTCGGCGAAGCCGACACGCTGCTGGTCGATGCCTGCGCCCAGCTTCGCGATGTCGGGATGATCGGGCTCTCGGACTCGGTGATCCAGAACAGCGGGGTCCTAACGCCCGGCGACTGGGCCTCGATGAACCGCCACCCGGAGCTCGGCGAAGAGCTTCTGCAGTCGCTTCCCGGAATGACGCCGGTGGCGCCCCTGGTCCGGGCCCATCACGAGCGATGGGATGGCGAGGGCTATCCGGATGGTCTGCGCGGTGAGGCGATCCCGCTGGCCAGTCGCATCGTCGCGGTTTGCGACGCGTTCGTGGCCATCGCGACGGATCGGCCTCATCGGCGCGGCGCCGGTGCGGCGGGCGCGCTCGAGTCCGTCGTGCGGGAGCGCGGTCACCAGTTCGATCCGACGGTCGTCGACTGCCTGATCGTCGCGATCACCGGGAAGGACGGCGCGCCATCCAACGAAAGCGAGCCGGAGGTCGGGCGACCAGCAGCGGTTTCGCGCTCACCCGAGGGCGCCGGCCAACTACGCGCGGCGATCGCCGAGCTCGACGTGATCCCCGTGTTCGGCCCGGCCTGCGAGCGCGCGCTGGCCGCGGCGGCGTTCGGCGGCGCCGACGCCGAGCTGGTCAGCGCGATCGAGAGCGACATCGGCCTGACCGCCGCGGTTCTCATGCTCGCCGGGCGGCACGGAGGGGCCGCCGCGACGAGCGTGGCCGGCGCCGTGGCCGGGCTCGGCGCGATGACCATCCGTGCGGAGATCGCCCGGCTTCCCAGGCTGACCTTCCCGTGGCAGACCGGGTTCGAGGCACTGCTCCTGCAGAGCCGCATCCACGCGCAGGCGGTGGCCCGGGCCGCTGACCGGCTGGCTCAGCTGGTCAGGCCTTTCGAGCGAGACGAGCTGGTCGCCGCCGCGCTCGTCCACGACGTGGGAAAGCTCCTGCTCGCGAAGATCTGGCCGGGCTTCGGCTCCCTCACGGCGCTGCGCCACACCCCCGAGGAGCTCCTCGCCCACGAACGCCGGAGCCTCGGATACGACCATGCGACTCTGGGCGGCCTGCTCATGCAGAGGTGGGAGCTCCACGAGCGCTTCATGACCGCCGTGTCCGGGCATCACTCTGTGCAGCGAGCCGGCGAGGCGGCGGCCTTCGTGCGACTGGCCGACATGGTGGTCCACCACGCGCACGGGGAGGCGGTCGATCGTGACTTGATGTTGCGCCTTGCCGCCGGGTGCGAGCTGTCGGCGAGCTCGCTGCGGGATGTCGTCGTCGATCTGCCCCACACCGGCGGCAGCGCGCGGCGCCGCGCCGAGTCCTCTCCGCTGTCATCCCGCGAGCGGGAGATCCTCCAACTGGTCGCCGAGGGCAAGGTCGCCGCGGAGATCGCCGATGATCTTGACGTGTCCGAGAGCACGGTCCGCTCCCATCTGCACAAGACCTACGCCAAGCTCGAGGTCCCCGACCGCGCCCAGGCCGTGCTCAAAGCCACCGAGATGTCGTGGATCTGAGCGAGGACCAGGGCCACGACCTAGAGCAGCGACTCCACCCCATGAACGGCGGCCGCCCCGAGAACGACCTCGAGCGCCACGCCGACGATCCCCAGGAGCACTCCCGCGGCTGCGATCAGCGCGTCCTCGAGCAGCACGCCGAGCGCCACGAGCACGACGCCCAGCGCGGGAAGCGTGTCCAGCCCGCTGAACGGCGGCGCCACGAACGCCGCGACTGACCCGCCGATCACCAGCAGCCC
The DNA here is from genome assembly GCA_035252415.1 of Solirubrobacteraceae bacterium. Classification (GTDB taxonomy): domain Bacteria; phylum Actinomycetota; class Thermoleophilia; order Solirubrobacterales; family Solirubrobacteraceae; genus Palsa-465. The sequence goes on along the minus strand of DATFDC010000174.1, from coordinate 526 downwards.
GAACACGACATCGCTCAGCCGGTGGTGGAACACGAACGTCAGGCGGGGGCGGGAGAACCGCTCCAGCCGGCGGATGAACCGCATCAACGAGGTCAGGAATCGCTGCTGGCGCTCGCCGCCGAGCTTGAGGCCCTGCCAGCGCGTCGGCAACCAGACCGTCCGGCGCCCGACGACCAGCTGGAGTGCGACCAGCGCGGCGATCACCTCGAACACGTGCGTCGCCCCGCCGGTCGGGATCGGCAGCGCAGGCACGCCGAGCAGCAGCACGAACAGGATCGCGAAGCTCTTCTCGCCGAACGCCCCGACGAGGCCTCCGAGAGTCTTGTCGGAGGCCTCGTCATTCAGCCATTGCTCGAGCTCATCACTGAGCCGGGCCGTTTGGCTCGCTGACACGGACGTGAGACTACGCCGCCATGGCCAGCGCGCGGTCGCCGTCGAGCGCGCGGAGCCGTCGGATCCGCTCGGCCAGCGGCGGGTGGGTCATGAACAGCGTGGCCAGGCCCTGCCGGGGCAGCGGATTGACCGC
>DATFDC010000173.1:0-7751 GCA_035252415.1 Solirubrobacteraceae bacterium | reverse complement strand
CACGATCAGCGCGTGCCGGCGCGACACCGTGGGATCGTCGAAGCGGATGTCCGCGGCCAGGCTGCGGCCGATCCGGGTCCATTCGCGCTGGAGCGCATAGGACACAGGGCTCTCGCCCTCGGCCCGGTAGGCGAGGTACTGCCCGGGCTCATGCAGCCCATCGCGCATCTCGTCGAGCCAGCCCTGATCGTCGTCATCGCCGCTCATCTCGAGAATGCTCGTCTGAGCTGTGGTGAACAGGGAGGCACGCACGAATTCCGTGCCGCCGCAGTTCGGGCACGTCGGGAGCTCGTCAACCGCGTCGAGCGACACGGGGTAGTCGCAATCCGTGCATCTGAAGGTTCCGGTCCCCGCAACATTGCCCGACATCCAAGCTTTCATAGACGGCGCTTTCTCCTTGTTACGGGCTGAAGACTTGCCGACTTGGACAAGCCAGTTCAGCCATGATATCCCCCGAGTCAAAGGTGCCGCGCCGGTTCTGGACGGATTGCGGAGGCTTGCAACGTTGTTTAGCAAGGGCGCCTAAGGGGCCTCTTAAGCCTGTCTGGCAGGAACCCCCTGCACAGCGCCGAAACATCTTTCCGTGGCGGATTGGGACTGGGATCAGTTCGACGATGTCGCCCCGGAATTGCAGGTCGCTTTGGTGCGCCGGGCGGTCGATCGCCGCGATGCGGTGCGCGAGCGCTGCGAGGGCTGCCGGCGCACGCCGCTGGTCGGCGAGCGGGTCTACGTCGACCAGGGCGGGTCGGTCTACTGCGAGTTGTGCCGCGCCCTCGATCCCGAGATGGGGCTCCGCTCTCACCTCGTGCACGGGCCCGAGTTCGGTCACACGATGCGGCTGACCGACCGGCGCTTCACGTGAGGCTCCGACTCGCGATCCGCACCTAGAATCCAGGGCGTGGACCCGTTCACGGTCGAGTCGACGATCTCGAGACCTCGCGAGGAGGTGTTCGAGTACCTGGCCGACATCGCCAACCACGCCGAGTTCACCGATCACTATCTGACCGATTGGCGGCTGACCCGTGAGGACTCATACGGGGCGGGCGCCGGCGCGCGCTTCCGGGTGAAGGCGCCGTTCAGTCGCTTCTCCTGGGCCGACGTCAGCTTCGCCGAGGTCCAGCCGCCGTTCCGGATCGTCGAGCGCGGCCGCGGCGGCAAGTACAACCGGATCCGGATGGTCGGCACGTACACGCTGACTCCCGGCGCGGGCGGCACGACCCGGGTCGAGTACACGATCGAGACCGTCCCGGTGATGCCGTCCGACCGTCTCATGGAGGCCGTGGGCGGGGCCGCCTCGTTGCGCCGCAACACGCGGAAGGCGATGCGCCGGCTGCGCACGATCCTCGAGGAAGACCGCGACCGGGGCCGGCGGGCGACGGTGGCGGGGCGCTGATCGGGTCCCCCGATTACACTCCGGGCCCGTGAGCGCCCGCCGTCTGTGGATCATCGTCTGCGCCCTGGGAGTGGCGGTCGGGCTGGCCGCGTGCGGCCAGGAGAACCAGCCCACCAGCCTGCTCAACAACGGCGTCTACATCACCGCCGGGCAGATCACGTACCAGCTCCAGGTCTCGCGCGAGCTGAACCCGTTCACGGTCGAGGACCGGCAATACCTGGCCGGGCTGCCCGCGGGGACCAGCGCACCGAACGCCAATGAGCTGTGGTACGGCGTGTTCCTGTGGGCCAAGAACCAGACCAGCCACCCGCAGCAAACGGCGGACACGTTCACGATCGTCGACTCCAACGGCGACCGCTTCCACCCGCTCAAGCTCGACCCGGCGGTCAACGGCTACGCGTGGACCCAGCAGACCCTGTCGCCCTCAGGCGTCGAGCCGGGGCCGGACACGACGGCCAGCTTCGGGCCTACCCAGGGCGGGCTGCTGCTGTTCAAGCTGCCGACCACGGTGTACTCCAACCGGCCGCTGACCCTCGAGATCTTCGGCCCCGGCGGCGGCCGGGGCAACATCTCACTGGACCTCTGAGCCCCGTCACTCAGTGCGTGGCCTGGAGGCCGGCGATCAGCACCTCGCGCACGGCCGGCGCCGCGGTCGCCCCACCGGCGCCCTGATTCGGGAACAGCGCGCCGGCCACGATCCGCGGCGCACCCACCGGGGCATAGCCGACGAACCAGGCATCGGTCAGCTCGTTGGAGTTCGGGACGCTCCCGCCGTTGGTCGTCACGGTGTTCTGAAGCTCGGCCGTCCCGGTCTTGCCGGCCACCGTGACGCCGGGGATCGCCGCCGAGACGCCGGTGCCGAACTGGACCACCGCGATCATGAGCTTCTGGAGCAGGCCGGCGATGTGCCGGCTCGTGACGTGCACGAACCGCGGGGGCAGGTGGGCCTGAAGCGTGGGCAGCGGACGGCGGCCGCCCATCGCGATGGTGGCCGCGACGTCGGTCATCTCGAGCACGGTGGCCTGGACCCGGCCCTGGCCGATCGCCGATGAGCCCACGGCCAGATCGCCTCCGATCTTGCTCGCCGAGGGGATCGTCGGCTCCGCCGCGCCGGGGATCCCGGGAGGCTGGTTGAAGCCGTAGCGCTCGGCCACGTCGACCAGCCGTTTCCCCCCGAGCTTGGCGCCGAGTGGGGCGAACACCGAGTTACACGAGACCGCGAACGCGTTCAGGAGCGTTCCGCCACACGCCTCGCCGCCCGCGTTGTGCAGGATGTAGCCCTCGAGGTTCGCGCTGGTGGCGATCGGGAAGGTCGAGGACAGCTTGGCGATCCCGGCCTCGAGGGCGCCGGTCGTCGTGATGATCTTCATGGTCGAGCCGGGGGGCTGCAGGGCGGAGAAGGCGAGCCCGGCCAGACCGAGCAGCGCGCCCGTGCGAGGGTTCATCGCCGCGATGCCGCCGAAGCGACCGGCCAGGGCGGCGATCGTCGCCCGCTCGATCGCCGGCACGATCGTGGTGGTGACATCGTGGCCGCGCCTGGGGGCGGTCCGGGCCAGGACCCGGTGGCCGGCCCGCAGCACGCCGCCGGGGGTGCCGGCCAGCTGGGTCTGGAAGACACGCTCGAGTCCGTCCTCGCCGACCTTGGCGTCGGCCGGATAGCCCTGAGTGGCATAGGTGGCCGCGTCCGCGCGCGGGATGGGCTCGAGCACGCCGGCGATCTGACCGGCCACGTCGGGGATCGGCGAGGTGCGGTCGGGTCCCTGGGCGAGCGGCGTGCCGTCGGCCGCCAACAGAGTGGCGCGTGGGGGCAGAGACATGTGACGGGTGAGTCGCTCGCGACCGGCCAGGCCGGGGAACAGGAGCGAGGGCACGAAATTCACGGTCGCGCTCGAGCCGGTGCCGGTGAGCGGCACCTCGAGCGTCTCGTGGAGGGACCCGAACAGCCGGGTGTCCACGCGCATGCGCACCGGGATGAACTCGCCGCGCCGCTTACCCACGCGCTGCGGGATGAGCTTGACGGTCGTGGCCGTCGTGGCGTCGTGACGGTAGTCGGCCGCGAAGCGGCGTTCGGTCATGGCCTGTTGCGAGTCGGGGCTGAGCAGCGAGTACATCCGGCGGTAGTCGCCGGCGGCCCAGGCGCGCACGTAGCTCGTGACCAGCTGGCGCTCCGCGTGGCCCGGGCCGGCGCGCAGTATGAGGACGACCGCGACGGCCGCCGCCGCCACCACGATCAGCGGGATCAGCAGGCGGAGGCGTCGGCGCGATCGACGGCGACGTCCACCTCGATGTCTTCCTCGTCCTGCCCCCTCCATAAGAACCCCATGAGCCACCTCACATGGAACGGTAGAAGAACGCTCGCCCTAACCTCCCAGCCGTGACCAAAGTCGACTGGTTAATCGTCGCCTTCACGGTGTTACTTGCCATGTATGGCTACGCGCAGGGCTTCATCGTCGGCGCCCTGTCGCTGCTCGGTTTCGGCATCGGCGCGTTCCTCGGCACCCGGGTCGCGCCGCTGATCCTGCCCGGCGGCTCGCACTCCCAGTACGCGCCACTGTTCGGCCTGGTCGGCGCGCTGCTGGCCGGCGCGGTCCTGGCCAGCGGCTTCGAGGGGGTGGGCGCGCGGGCGCGAGGGATCCTGCGCATCCCCGGGCTGCGCACGGTCGACGGGCTGCTCGGGGCCGCTCTGACCGCGTCGGTCGCGCTCGGGATCGCCTGGATCGTCGGGGCGATCGCCTTCCAGTCGACGAACTCGCTCGTGCTCAGGCGGGACATCCAGAGCTCGGCGATCCTCAAGGGACTGAACGAGTTGCTTCCGCCATCGGGCCCGATCCTGCACGCGCTGGCCCGCATCGACCCCCTTCCTTCGGTGCGCGGGCCGGCGGCCAACGTGTCGCCTCCGCCGCCCGGGATCGCCCGGGCCCCGGCCGTGCAGGGGGCGAGCGGGAGCGTGGTCAAGGTCCTCGGCACGGCGTGCGGGCTGGGGATCGAGGGCAGCGGCTGGGTGGCCGGCCCGCATCTCGTGGTGACCAACGCCCACGTCGTGGCCGGCGAGTCCGACACCACGGTCCAGGTCGACGGCACGCCGCCGGGGCTGAACGCGGACGTGATCGACTTCGATCCGCACGACGACGTGGCCGTCCTGCGCGTGCCCGGCTTGCACGTGCCGGCGCTGCGGATGGCCGCCAACCCGCAGGCCGGAACGCCGGCGGCGATCCTCGGCTACCCACTCGACGGCTCCTTCGACGTCGAGCCGGGCCGGATCGGCCAGACCGAGACCGTGAGCACCGAGGACGCCTACGGCAACGGCCCCGTGCTGCGCAGCATCACCGCGCTGCGCGGTCGCGTGCGCCCCGGCAACTCGGGCGGCCCGATGATCGACGCCCACGGCCAGGTGGTCGCCACCGTGTTCGCCGCGATCACCGGCTCACCGACCGGCGAGGGCGGCTTCGCGGTTCCGAACGCACTGGTGAGCACCCAGCTGGCGCGGGCGAGGGAACACGTGCACTCCGTGCCCACAGGCCCGTGTGCCGGATAGGGGGTGCACGGCGGCGCGAGGCCGACGGCGGCTGCCGTCAGGGTGCGCGATGTCCTTTCGGAGGCACTCGCGCGAACCCCAACCCCCTCACGAGCGAAAACCCCCGTTAACGCTCACTCAAGGCCAAAACGGGTGAGCACAAGTGCCTCCAAAAGGACAGGCGCACCCCTAGGACGGACGGTGGTCTGCACACCGCCCGCCCCTAGGTGCATTGCCCCCGGGGGACTTGCCGTGGTTACTGCCCCCCGACGCTCTCGGCCATTTGACTCACCATCCGAAATCCCAGTGCCCCCAGCAGCTGGGGATGATGGTGAGCGAGGTGCCGCTGAGCCGCTGAGAAGAGCTCTCGCTCGTCGTCGCCTGCGAGTTGCGCCCCGCACTCGCAGTAGGCGATCCGCCTGTGCCCTCCATTGACTTTGGTCGTGTGGCCGTCATCGATGCGACCCTGCGGATCCTCTGGTTGCGCCCCGACGAGAACGTCGCTGCATTTCACCTCGGTGTCCACTGGTGAGCAAGATGCCGCGTTGACGTTGTCGATACGTTTCCAAAACGTTGCCGCAGGCAGAGCGCCCGCCCGAGATGACTCGCATCCAGCTCTGTGGACGGTTGTCCGTGGAGATTGGCGGCATGCAGCTGGCCGAGAGTCTGCGGGGCAAGCAGGTGCCGCTTCTGCTCGCCTACCTGGTGCTCAATCGGGGCCGGCACGTCGGCCGCGACGAGCTGATCGGCGCGTTGTGGCCAAACCACGCGCCGGTTTCCCAGGATGCGGCACTCCGGACCCTGCTGAGCCGGCTGCGCTCCTCGCTGGGGTCGGACAGGGTGGCGGGACGGGACGAGGTGATCCTGGCTTTGCCCGACCCGGTGTGGATCGACATCGAAGCCGCCGCGGCCGAGGTGGCCCGCTCGCTCGACGCGCTCCAGCGCGGTGACGCACGCCGGGCCTGGGCGCTGGCCCAGGTGCCGCTGAACATCGCCAGCCGCGGCCTGCTTCCGGGCTCCCAGGCCAGCTGGCTCGAACCGCCCCGACGCGAACTCGAGGAGGTCCACCTGACCGCGCTCGAGGTGATCGGCCGCGCCGGGTTGGTCATGGGCGGCACTCAGCTGCAGTCGGCCGAGCGGGCGGCGCGCAGCCTGATCGAGTCAGAGCCCTACCGGGAGTCGGGCTACGTGCTGCTGATGGAGGCGCTGGCGGCGAGGGGCAACGTGGCCGAGGCGATGCGCGTGTTCGACAGCCTGCGGACGCTGCTGCGCGACGAACTCGGGACGACGCCGTCCGGCGAGGCGATCGCGGTTCACCAGCGGCTGCTGCGACCCCAGGCCCACGGCGACGGTGAGCTCGAGGCGCACCGATCCGAGCCGGGCGCTCCGAGCATCCCGCTGCCCGCCGACCTGCGCCACCGCGCCCAGGGGACGGTGATCGGGCGTGAGCACGAGCTGGCCCAGCTCGAGGAGCTCTGGCAGCTGGCCAGCGGCCAGGAGGGCTCGGGCCAGCTGGTGTTCCTGGCCGGCGATGCCGGGATCGGCAAGACCACCCTGACCGCGGACGTGGCCCGCCGGGTGCACGATGCCGGGGCGATCGTGCTGGCCGGGCGCTCCCCGCGCGAGACCGTGGTCCCCTACCAGCCGATCCTCGAGGCACTCCGCCACTGGGCGCTGAACGCGCCGGCCAGCGACCTGAGCAGCACCGCGCGCGAGTACGGAGCCGAGCTCTCGCGGCTCATCCCCGAGCTCCGCCGGCGCGCGCCCGACCTGCACCAGCCGCCCGCCGACGAGCCGGAGACCGAGCGCTACCGGCTGTTCGAGGCGGTGGTCGGACTGCTCACCGAGCTCTCGCGCGCCGCGCCGGTCCTGCTCGTGCTCGACGACCTCCAGTGGGCCGACCGCCCGACCCTGCTGCTCCTGCGCCACCTGGCCCGGGCCACCACCCCGGCCCGGGTGCTGATCCTGGGCGCCTACCGCTCGACCGAGCGCGGGGACACGTTCACGAACGCGATGTCCGAGCTGCTTCGTGACCGGCTCGCATCGCAGATGGAGGTGCGCGGGCTCAGCGAGGCCAATACCGCCGAGCTGGTCAGGCTGCGCGCCGGCGAGACCCCCTCGCGGTCGTTCGCGCATGCCCTGTACGAGGAGACCGAAGGGAACCCGTTCTTCGTCGAGGAGATCGTCCGCCACGTGCTCGAGGCGGGGGTCCGCGCGGGCAGCGCGAGCGCGTCCGTGCTCCAGCGCTTCGGGCTGCCGGAGGGCGTCAAGCAGGTGATCGCCTGGCGGCTCGGACGACTCGAGGCGCCCGCCATCGAGCTCCTCCGGGTGGCGGCAGTGATCGGTCGCGAAGTCGACGCCGCGCTGCTCGAACGGGTCGTGCTGCTGGCCGAAGAGGAGTTCCTGAGCGCGCTCGAGGAGGCGCTGGCCGCGGGGCTGCTGGTCGAGTCCGACGAGAAGCCCGGCTGGTACGTGTTCTCCCACGCGCTGATCCGGGAGACCCTGTACGAGGGGATGTCGGTGCCTCGCCGCGCACGTATCCACAAGCGGGTGGGGGAGGCGATCGAGGCCACGCAGGGGCGCCGGCAGGCTCGTTACCTGCCCGAGCTGGCGTACCACTTCACCCGCGGGGTGGCCGACGCCGAGGACGCAGAGGAGGCGATCGCCTACGCGCTGCGAGCGGCCGAGCAGGCGACCACGATGCTCGCTCACGAGGAGGCGGCCGAGCACTACGCCCGGGCGCTGGACGTGCAGGGGCGCTTCGAGCCCGAGGCGACACGGCGCCGCCTCGAGCTGCTGCTGGCGCTGGGCGAGGCGCGCGTGCGGGGCGGGGAGCGGGCCCAG
>DATFDC010000172.1:0-16089 GCA_035252415.1 Solirubrobacteraceae bacterium | reverse complement strand
ACCGGTCACCTCGTTCACGGCGCGGTCGCCCGGGACGAGTACCTGAACGCCCGGCTCGGGATCGAGCCGCTCACGCCGGCGTTCACCGCCCAGCACCTGCGCACGCTCGGGCGGGGCCGGGCGGCTCCGGTCAAGGCGTTCGTGCTCGACCAGCGCCGCATCGCCGGCGTCGGCAACATCTACGCCGACGAGGCGCTGTTTCGCGCCGGCATCCACCCATTGCGAGCCGCCGGCCGGCTCACCGGCGCCGACTGGGCGCGGCTGCGGGACGGGATCGAGGAGGCGCTGAGCGCCGGGATCGAGGCCAAGGGCGCCTCGATCGACGACTTCCGCCACATCGACGGCGCCCGCGGCTCGTTCCAGGATCGCTTCCTTGTCCACCGTCGCGCCGGCCTGCCCTGTCCGCGGTGCGGTACCACGATCCGCAAGATCGTCGTGGGGGGACGCGGGACGTACGTGTGCGAGCGCTGCCAGCCGAAGCCCCGGTCGAGGCCGCGTGCCGGATCCCGGTCCGGGTCTCGCGACGCGCCGGCTGCCGGCGGGCTGGCGGCCCAGCGTGCATAAGTCGTCACGCTGCGGCCATCAACCGAACCGTGGCGAGCTAGGCACGCTATTCGTGCATAAGTCGTCACGGCCACCCGCTCGCGGTTCGCGTGACGCGCTATGCACGCGTTCGAGTTGCGACCGGGCCCAGGGCGAAACTACGCTGCGAGCAGCTCGGTCAGCCGGCCGGCGCGGTCGGCGGCGAGCAGCTCGGTGAACCCGCCCAGGGCGTGATCGCCGATCACGATCTGGGGGAAGGTGAACATCCCGGTCTTCGCCTGGAGCTGGGCGCGACTGTCCGGGTCGCGTGCCAGATTGATCTCCTCGTAGGCGATGCCGCGCTTGGCCAGCAGGGCCTTCGCGCTCGTGCAGAACGGACAGGCCTCGGTGGTGTAAAGCGTGACTTGCGCCATAGCTTCAGAAAGTATAGCGGAGGATCCGGGGATCGCCGCACCGCCGGGACCGGTGGCGCGACCGGAGATCAGCAGACCGGCGGGAGCCGGCAAGACGTGCCCGGCTCGCTGAGGACCGAGGCGATCGTGCTGCGCTCGATCCGCTACGGCGAGGCGGATCGGATCCTCCATCTGTACACGCCGGGCTACGGGCGCCTGTCCGCGATCGCCAAGGGCGTGCGCCGGGCCCGCAGCCGGTTCGGGGCCCGGCTCGAGCCGTTCTTCCATATCCGCGCGATCCTGCACGAGGGGCGGGGTGATCTGCACACGGTCACCGGCGTCGACACGATCGCCGCCCACGCCGGCCTGCGCGAGCACGCCGCCACGCTCGACGCCGCCGCGCGGGCCTGCGACGCGGTGGCGCGACTGTTCGAGACCCCCGAGCCGCATCCCGAGGTGTTTCGCCTGCTCGCCAACGAGCTCTCCCTCCTTGACGCAAATACCGTCCACGCGAGGGCCGCCACCGGGCTGGCCTTCCGCCTCAAGCTCCTGCTCGCCGCCGGGATCGTGCCCCAGCTCGCCTCGTGTACCGGATGCGGCGAAACCGAGCATCTGCAGGGCTTCTCTGCCGCGGCCGGCGGCGTGGTGTGCAGCGCGTGCGAGGCGGCCGCGTTCCCGCTCGGCCAGGAAAGCCACGACTTCCTGGTCGGCGCGCTCGGGCGGCCGCTGGCCCAGGCTCCGGACGCGTCCGAGCGGGCCCTGGCGCAGGCCGAGCGGGCGATCACCGAGACCGCGGAACATCACGCCCACGTCCACCTGCGCCCGCTCACCGGCCGAAGGTAGTCACGCCTTTGTCACAACGCCCCTGGACGGTCCCGGCGGCTGTCAGAATCGAAAGGCGATGAGCGGAAACGTCCTAACCTCGGGCAACTCGGGTACCGCCGGCGCCTCAGGCACCGCCGGCGCCCAACACCCCGCCGGCGCGGTGGCCCAGGCCTTCGCGGATCGCATCCGGGCCCGTGAGGAGCGCGATCTCTCCCCGCGCGCCACCCGCTCCTACCCAGCCGAAAGGCAGCGCGAGGAGCCCGACTGCGGCCTTCGCACCCCGTTCCAGCGCGATCGCGACCGGATCGTCCACTGCAAGGCGTTCCGCCGGCTCAAGCACAAGACGCAGGTGTTCGTCTCCCCGGCCGGGGACCACTACCGCACCCGGCTGACCCACACGCTCGAGGTGACCCAGATCTCGAGAACCGTGGCGCGCGCACTGAACCTGAACGAGGATCTCACAGAGGCGATCGGGCTCGGTCACGACCTCGGCCATCCGCCGTTCGGCCACGTCGGCGAGGACGCGCTCGATCGCTGCCTGTCCGAGCGCTTCGGCCTGTCGTTCATGCACCACGAGCATTCGCTGCGGGTGGTCGACACGCTCGAGCGCGACGGCCTCGGGCTGAACCTCACCGCGCCGGTCCGCGACGGGATCGTCAGCCACTCGGGCCGAGCCCCCATACCGGCCACGCTCGAGGGCAAGATCGTGCGGCTGATGGATCGCGTGGCCTACATCAACCACGACATCGACGACGCGGTCCGAGCCGGGCTCCTCTCACCACAAGACCTGCCAACGCGCCCCATCGAAATTCTCGGCTCGACCGGACCACGCCGCATCGACACGCTCGTCCACGACCTCGTCGAGCACTCCGAGAACGAAGGCGACATCGTCCAGGGAGAGCGGATCGGCGCGGCCATGGCCGAGTTGCGAGAGTTCATGTTCGCCCGGGTGTACCTCGGCCCCGAGGCCACGCGCGAGCACGAGAAGATCCGCCTCGTCGTGCGCTCGCTGTTCGATCACTACTGCGCGCATCCCGACGAGATCCCCGCCTCGATCCCACCGGGTGAGCTCCCGCGCCGGGTCACGGACTACCTGGCCGGGATGACCGACCGGTTCTGCATCCGCACGTTCGAGGCCCTGAGCGTGCCGGTGGCGTTCGCCCCGTGACGAGGCCGTGACCAGGTACACGGCCGACTCGCGCGACCGCGTACGCGACGCGGTCGACATGCTCGGGCTGGTCGGCGAGCACACCGAGCTGCGCCGGGCCGGCGCCAGCGAGTACGTGGGCCGCTGCCCGTTCCACGACGAGCGCACCCCGTCGTTCGGGGTCAACCCGCTCGAGAAGGTCTACTACTGCTTCGGCTGCCAGGCCTCCGGTGACGTGTTCACGTTCGTGATGGAGACCGAGGGGCTCGACTTCACCGGCGCGCTGGAGACGCTCGCCAACCGGTTCGGCGTCGAGCTCCAGACCGAGCAGGAAGACCCCCAGGCCGCCCAGAGACGCCAGCGCCGCGAACGCCTGTACAGCCTGCTCGGCCGGGCCGCGACTTACTACGCGCGGTACCTGTGGGAAGCAAAAGAGGCGGAAACCGCTCGCGAGTACCTGAAAACCCGGGGCCTCCGAGAGGAAACGCTGCGCGCCTTCCGGGTCGGCTATGCCCCGAGTGCCTGGGACCGGATCCTCACCGCCTCGCGCCGGGCCGGCTTCAGCGACGAGGAGCTCCTCACGGTCGGCCTGGCCCAGCGCTCCCAGAACCGCCCCGGCCAGATCTACGACCGCTTCCGCGAGCGGATCATGTTCCCCTCCACCGATGCTCGCGGCAACGTGATCGGGTTCGGCGCTCGGGCCATGCGCGAGAACCAGCGACCGAAGTACCTGAACACGGCCGAGGGAGAGCTCTACCACAAGCGCAGCGTGCTGTTCGGGCTCGACCGTGCCCGCGCCCCGGCAGCCAAGGCAGGGAGCGTGATCCTGGTCGAGGGCTACACCGACGTGCTAGCCCTGCACCAGGCAGGTCTCCCGAATGCGGTCGGAATCATGGGGACCGCACTCACCGAGCAGCAAGTCGAGGAGCTCGAGCGCGTTGCCAAGACCCTCTTGCTGTGCCTGGACGCGGACCGCGCCGGGCACGACGCGATGCTCAAGGCCGCGCAGGTCACCGACGACCGCAACCTCGAGCTGCGCGTGGTGCCGCTGCCGACCGGCGCCGACCCGGCCGAGCTGATCGAGCGCGCCGGCGCCGACGCGCTGCGCGAGCGAGTGGACGCGTCAGTGCCGTTCGTGGCCTTTCACGTCGAGCGGATCCTCGAACGCAACGACACGCGCAGCGCCGAGGGACGTGACCGCGCGTTCAAGCAGCTCGAGCCCGCCCTGAAGAACCTGCGGCGCGGGCTGTTCGGCGATGAACTGCTGCGCCGCGTCGCGGCCAGGCTCGAGCTGACCGAGGCGCAGCTGAAATCACTGATCGAGGGCGCCGCTCGCCAGAACGGCGCGCCCCAGACCGCGACCGCCGCGCAACCACAGGTCCTCGACCACGGGGAGCGCTCCGAGCGGGCCTTCCTCGCGTTGTGCATCGCGCTGCCGGAGGCGGGGGCCCGGACGCTGTTCGCGATCGATCTCGACCGGCTGATCACCAGCGACCTGCTGCGCCGCGCCGCGCGGCACATCGCCGGCCGCACCCGCTCGCCGCTCGCCGATCTGCCGGGTGGTGACGAACCGCTGGCCCGGACCGTCGCCGCGCTCGTGGAGGAGGCGGGGAGCGCCGGGCGGGTCAGCGAGGACGAGCTCGAGCACGCCCGGCTGGTGCTCGAGCGAACCCGCCTGGACCGGGCGATTCGCCGTGCCCGGGCCGAAGGCGCGACCGAGATCCCCGAGTTGGCGCGGGAGCGCGAGACGGTCCGAGAGCAGATCCGCGAGTTGGTGGCCAAGCTCGAGCGGGCAATCTAAACCGGTTCGATCGGCGGACCGGCCCCGAAGCGCTCCCTCAGCGTGCCGTCCGGGTGACCTCGGCACGCAACGCCGAGAGGAGGGCCTGGCGCAGCTCGGCCACGGTCACGCCGCTCGCCCGGGCGATGCGGCGCAGTGATTGCCCGCCGGCCAGCTCCCGGGTCAACTCGCGCCGAGCAATCCCGAGCCGCCGGGCGATCACCCCGAGCTCGAAGGTGCGCAGCGGCCCGCTGTGCGGCAGCGCCAGCGTGCGCCCCGCGGCCTTCGCGCGGCGGGCGGCGCGGCCCGGCGTGATCAGGTCGCTCGAGGGGTCGTCGGGGAGGATCACCGGCGCGCGAGGCTGCTGGTCGAAGTCGAAGTCCGCGGTCAGGTCCCCGAGTTCGGGCTCGTTCTCGCGCACGTCGGGGCGCGGATCTGGGCGGCCGTCGGTCTTCGGGTCCAGGCGCTGCCCGCCCAGGAAGTCGTCCTCGATGAACTTCACGTAGGCGTCGAAGCTGAGCGTCTGATGGTCGATGAAGCCCTGCTTGGCATATGGGCTGATGACCATGGCGGGGACGCGCAGCCCATACCCCTGCTCGTCGACCTGGGGAGGCATCACGTGGTCGTAGAAGCCGCCCCAGTCGTCCCAGGCCAGGAAGATCGCGGTGCTGCTCCAGTCGGGGCTCTGCATGATCGCGTTGATGAGGCTCGTGACGTACGTCTCCCCGGCCGTGATCAATCCGGGCGGGTGCTCGGACACCCGTCCGTTCGGGGTGATCCACGACACCGCCGGCAGGTTCCCGGTCCGGGCGTCGGCGTAGAACTTCGTTAGCGACTTGATGTTGCCCAGCTGGTCGTCCTGCTGGACGTCTGTGAAATACGGCAGCGGGTTCCAGATCCCCGGGGTCTTGGCGTTCTGGTTGATCGGGGCGCAGGTCAGCGCGGCGTTCGAGTCGCAGTCGGGCTCTGAGCCCTTGTAGACGTAGTAGCCCCAGCTGACCCCGTCCTTGTGCAGCAGGTAGGTGAGGTCGGTCCAGGCATAGTTGGGAGCGGTCGGGACCGCGACGCCGAGCCGGCGGGCGAAGTCCGGCGGATAGCCCGGGTTCTCGATCGCGGCGCGGCAGCTGCGTGGATCGCCCTTCAGCGAGCAGTAGGCCGACCACTCCGACACCATGTACAGATGGGAGGGCAGGCTCCAGGAGGCATCGGACTCGAACATGTGGTCCTGGAGCACGAAGTCGTGCGCGTAGGCCCAGTAGTTCGGGATGTCCGAGCCGTCGTGATAGCCCATCACGTCGGGCGTACCACCGGAGTTGCCGCAGTTCGGATTGAACGTCCGCTCGCAGCCCGCCATGCCCCGGTTCTGCTCGCCCACGAACCCGTCCATCTTGCCGCCGTTCTCGTCGGTGATCGCCGCGGCGTAGCTGTGCGGTCCTCCCAGGCTGCGGTCCTGGCGGTCGTGGAACGGGCGCACGCAACCGCCGGTCGCCGCGTTGGGCACGCACGGCACGGTTCCCGGGTTCCCGGCCAGCCCCGGGATGCCGTCAGCGCCCGGGAACGTCCCGAAGTAGGAGTCGAACGAGCGGTTCTCCTGCATGATGATCACCACGTGGTGGATCTTGTGGATCCCGACCCCGGTCGGGGCGGGCGCCACGGTGGCGGTCGTCGTCGTGGTCGAGGATCCCGTGGTCGAGCCGGACGTCGACTCGGGCGCGCCGGCGTTACCCGATCCTCCACAGCCGGCCAGGAGCAGGCAGACGGTCACGCCGGCCAGCGCCAGTCGCCGGCCACGCCCCACCAACCTGTCGCGGATCGCCCCGGTCAAGACCGGCGCGTCTCCTCGCCAGACGAGCGTCGATCGTGATCGAACAAGACGTAGCCGATGCTAAGGGCCCGAAACGCAGCGTGCATCACGGCCCGGTGAAGACCATTTTCGGGTCCGCTGCCCTAGGTTGGGAAATGGTTGGGCTGGCTGTGGATCGGGTTGGCACTGGGTTAGGGCGATGCGCTTCGGTGACCGCGGTTCCCGCTACAGTTGGCGCTGCCCAACCGGGAAACCATCCGGGGTAGCTCAACCGGCAGAGCGTTCGGCTGTTAACCGAAATGTTGTGGGTTCGAGTCCCACCCCCGGAGCTGCCGTCCGCCCGACCGCGACCGGCGAGCGACACATGAAGCTGTACGTCTGCTACGGGACTTGGAAGCCGGCCCCACGACCCGGCGGCCATCCGTGCGGGAACGCCTACCATGCCCTGCGTGACGCGGGCTACGACCCCGAGGTCATCCGCGCCTACGGCCTGGGCGCGCTCCCGTCGTTCTTCCCCATGAACCAGACGTCCGGCCGCAAGGAGGTCAAGCGGCTCACCGGCGATCACTGGGTCCCGGCGCTGGTCACCGACGACGGCGCCGTGGTCAGCGGCTCGCGGCCGATCATGGAGTGGGCGGCCGAGCACCCGGCGCCGGAGCGCGCCACGACCGACGCGGCGGCCTGACGTGCGCAGCGGTCTGACCATCGCCGAGCTCGAGGACTGGGAGCTTCACGGTGCGATCTGGCGCGCGCTCGAGGTGACCGACGAGCGCGCCGTGGTCGAACTGTGCAGCTGCTCGGGTGAGCCGATGGACGTGGTCGAAGGGCAGTCGCCCGAGCTGATCGAGTTCGTGCGTACCCATCGCGAGGACTGACCGGCCAGCTCCTCCACCAGATCGGCGGCCCGGGACGCGCCGTCGTGAGCCGCCGCCCAGGCTGCGAGCCCGCGCGCCCGTAACCCCAGCCTGCGGTCCGACAGCGCCCGGCGCACGGCGAGGCGCAGGGTTCCCGGCCCCAGCAGCCGCCAGGGCAGCCGGACGCCGACGCCGGCCCAGTCCGCCCGCGCCGCGTTCTCGGCCATGTCCCCGACGTGGGGGACGGCGAGCACCGGGACGCCACACGCCAGCGCCCGGGCCATGGTCCCGTGCCCGGCATGACAGATGACCAGGGCACACGACGGCATCGTCTTCGAGTAAGAGACCCACTCCACCAACCGGGTGTTGGCGGGCACGGCGACCGGCTCGCCGGCCGGCAGCGCTCGGCGGTTCCAGGTGGCGATGACCCGGATCGGCAGATTGCCCAGCCCGGCCAGCGCCGCTCGGAGCAGCCGGTGCTCGGGGTCCTGTGCTGTGGAGGGCGCAACCAGTACCAACGGTGCATCGCCAGCAGGCGGCGCAACGAACTCGAACGGCGGCTCCCACATCAGCGGACCGACCACGTGGACCCCGCTCGGCCAGCGCCGCGGGTACTCGAGCTGCGGGAACGTGCCGATCAGGCACAGGCGCTCGCTCAACCCGCCGTGAAACCGCTCCAGGGGCGCCAGCCCGAGCCTGACCCGCGTGACGTTCAGCTCATCACGGCCCTGACGCAGACCGGACTGCGTTCCGTGCGCGACCCCGTCCCACAGCATCCGGCCCAGCCGCGTACGGGGAAATCGCGCGCCCAGGGCGTAGGGCGGGAACCCCGGGCCGCCGACGGGATACAGATGCGGCACCAGCGTCGCCACCGGCACGCCCTCGAGTTCCCCGGCCATGGCCGGGGCCAGCGTGAGGATGTCGTGCACGAGCGCGTGCGGCCGCAGCTCGGCCACCGCACGCCGGGTCTCCGCGGTGGCGAGGACGACCGCCTCGTACATCTCGGAGCCAATGCCCGACCGACTCCCGAACAGGGGGTACTCGGGAGCGGGCAGGAACCGCATCCCGGCCGCTTCCACCTCCGGTTGCCACCGCGACCACGTCTCGAACGCGACCTCGTTGCCCCGCTCGGCCAGCCGTGCCCCCAGCGCCAGCATCGGGAACGCATGTCCCGGCTCTCCGAACGCCCCGAGGAAGAAGCGCAGCCGGCTCAAGCCGCCAGCTCGGCGACCGTCCGCAACTGCTCGATTCGCTCCTCGGGTGTCCATGCGGTCGGACCGATGATCAGGGTGCCCACCCCGGCGTCGCGGAACGCGGCCAGGCGGTCGCGGACCACGTCGCGAGGGCCACACAGCGTGACCATGTCGATCAGCTCGTCGGGCAGCGCCGCGGCGGCCTCCTCCTTCTTGCCGTCGAGATACAGATCCTGCACCTGGTGCGCGGCGTCCTCGAACCCGTAGCGCTGGACCAGCTGGTTGTAGAAGTTCTGCTCGCGCGAGCCCATCCCGCCGATGTACAGCGCCAGGAACGGGCGCATCCGATCGCGGGCGCCGGCCACGTCATCGGAGACGTAGGCGTTGACCGTGGGGGCCATGTCGAAGCCCTCGAGCGAGCGCCCCGACCGAGCCGCCCCCTCCTCGAGCGGTGCCCGCACCTCGGAGACGTGCTCGGGCGAGAAGAAGATCGGCAGCCACCCATCGGCGATCTCACCGGTCAGCGCGGTGTTCTTGGGCCCGATCGCCGCGAGGTAGATCGGGATGCTCTCCTGGACGGGCGAGATCATCAGCTTGAGCGGCTTGCCCGGGCCATCGGGAAGCGGGAGCTCGATCGTGTCCCCATGGAACTCGACCCGCTCGCGGGCCAACGCCATCCGCAGCACGGCGACGTACTCGCGGGTGCGCTTGAGCTGGCGGCCGAAGCGCTGGCCGTGCCACCCCTCGGCCACCTGCGGACCCGACGTCCCGAGGCCGAGCAGCATCCGGCCGCCCGACAGCATGTCGATCGTCGCCGCGGTCATCGCGGTCATGGCCGGGCTGCGCGCCGGCATCTGGAAGATCGCCGACCCGAGCTTGATCTTGCTCGTGCCCGCGGCCAGCCAGGCCAGCACGGTCGCGGTGTCCGATCCGTAGGCCTCGGCTGCCCACACGGAGTCATAGCCCAGGCGCTCGGCCTCCTGGACGACGTTCAGGTGGTCGGCCGGCGCGGTGCCGGGGATCAGGTAGCCGAGGGACACGCCGAGCTTCATGAGCGCCGTGAACCCTATAGACGAACCCTGGCGGTCGCGATACTCACCCGGTGAGCGACACCGCGCTCGACATCGCCGAGGAGCGCCGGACCACCCCGGTCGAGCTGCTGTGGGACCTGGTGTACGTGTTCGCGATCACCCAGGTCACGACGCTGCTCTGGCGCGAGCCGACCTGGGCCGGGTTCGGACGGTCCATGCTCGTGCTCGCGCTGGTCTGGTGGGCCTGGTCGGCCTTCGTGTGGGCGGCCAACGCGCAGACCGCGGCCTCTCCGACCCTGCGGGCCTGCCTGCTCGTGTCGGCCATCTCGATCTTCATCAGCGGCCTCTCGGTGCCTCACGCCTTCGGCTCCGAGGGCACGCTGTTCGCGGTGTCCTACGCGGTCGTCCGGTTCCTGCACCTGGCCCTGTACGCCGACGCCTCGCGCCAGGGCAACGCGGCCTGGTCGGCGATCGCCGGCTTCGCCCTCACCGTCGCGATCGGGATGGCCCTGCTGATCGCCGGCTCGTTCGTGAGCGGAACCGGCCGGATCGTGTTCTGGGTGCTGGCCGCGGCGATCGACTACGCCGGCCCGGCCTGGCTGACCCGCGAGCGCCTGCGCGGCCTGCAACGCGTGGCCGTGGCGCACTTCGCCGAGCGCTACAGCCTGTTCGTGATCATCTGCCTCGGCGAGTCGATCGTGGCGATCGGCGTGGGCGCGCTCGGCCAGAGCGCGGAGCGGCCGCTGACCGGCGAGCTTGTCGTGGCCGTGACGCTCGGGGTGCTGATCACCGTCGGCATGTGGTGGACGTATTTCGAGGGCTTCGCCGAGGCGGCCGCCGAGCGACTGCGCCGCCACCGCGATCCGGTGCTGGCCGCGGCCGACGCCTACAGCTACCTGCACCTGGTGATCGTCGCCGGCATCATCACGTTCGCCGTCGGCGTGAAGTTCCTGGCTCGCGGCTCCGTCGCGGCGTCGCTGCCCGGACCGGCCCGGCTCGCCCTGTGCGGGGGCGTGGCGCTCTACCTGGTCGGGACCACCGCGTTCTCGCTGCGCTTGCTCGGTGCGGCGCCGTACCGGCAGCTGGTCGTGGTCGGCGCCCTGCTCGTGCTCTACGCGGTCGGCGGGGCCATGCCCGCCTGGGTGGTGGCGGGCGCCGTGGCGGCCCTGCTCGGGGTCCTGTGCGCGGCCGAGTCCGAGGCTCTGCGCCGGGTTATCAGCCGTGAGGCAGGGGAAGCATCAAGCACCGCGGATGAGAGGATGACGGGATGACCACACACGCCAAACTCGAGCTGCACGGGCCCATGAAGGCGGGCTTCGACGAGGTACTCACCCCCGACGCGCTGGAGTTCGTGGCCGAGCTCGAGCGCCGCTTCGGCCCGCGACGCCGAGAGCTCCTGGAGGCTCGTGCCCGCCGCCGCGAGCGCCTGAGGGCGGGGGAGATGCTCGACTTCCTGCCCGACACCCGCGAGATCCGCGAAGGCGACTGGACGGTGGCGCCGGCCCCGCCCGACATGCAGCAGCGCTGGGTCGAGATCACCGGCCCGACCGATCGCAAGATGACGATCAACGCGCTCAACTCGGGCGCCGACGGGTTCATGGCCGACTTCGAGGACGCCAACGCCCCGACCTGGCACAACATGGTCGACGGGCATCGCAACCTGCGCGACGCGATCGACGGGACGATCACCTACCGAGACTCCGAGGGCAAGAGCTACGAGCTCGGCGACAGCCCGGCCACGCTGCTGGTGCGCCCACGGGGCTGGCACCTGTCCGAGCGCCACCTCCTAGTCGATTCGGAGCCGGTCACCGGTGCCCTGTTCGACTTCGGCCTCCACGTCTTCCACTGCGCGCACCGTCTGCTGCGCAACGGGTCGGGGCCGTACTTCTACCTGCCCAAGATGGAGTCGCACCTCGAGGCGCGGCTGTGGAACGACGTGTTCGTGTTCGCCCAGGAGTGTCTGGGCATCGAGCGCGGCACGATCAAGGCCACGGTGCTGATCGAGACGCTGCCGGCCGCGTTCGAAATGGACGAGATCCTGTTCGAGCTGCGTGAGCACTCGGCCGGACTGAACGCCGGCCGCTGGGACTACATCTTCTCCTCGATCAAGTGCTTCCCCGAGCGCCGCGAGATGGTCCTGCCCGACCGAGTCGACGTGACCATGACCGTGCCGTTCATGCGTGCCTACACCGAGCTGCTGGCCGCCACCTGCCACCGCCGCGAGGCCCACGCGATGGGCGGAATGGCCGCGCTCATCCCGTCTCGCAAGGGCGATTCCGAGGCCAACGAGAAGGCCCTCGACGGCGTGCGCAAGGACAAGGAGCGCGAGGTCTCCCAGGGCTACGACGGCACGTGGGTGGCCCATCCGGACCTGGTGCCGGTGGCCCGCGAGGTGTTCGAGAAGGGCCTCGAGGGCAAGCCGAACCAGGTGTCACGCAAGCGCGACGACGTCCAGGTGAGCGCAGCCGAGCTGCTCGACCTCGGCGCCACCCCGGGTCAGGTCACCGAGAACGGCCTTCGCACGAACGTCAACGTGGGCTTCCAGTACATCTCGTTCTGGCTGACCGGCCGCGGCGCCGCGGCGATCAACTCGCTGATGGAGGACGCCGCCACCGCCGAGATCTCCCGTACGCAGATCTGGCAGTGGATCCACCACGGCATCGAGCTCGACGGCGGCCGGACGATCACGCCCGAGCTGGTCCGCCAGGTCCTCGACGAGGAGACCGCGAAGATCCGCGAGCAGGTCGGCGATGAGATCTGGCGTGAGGGCCGCCCCGACGACACCCGCGAGATCTTCGAGCTCGTGGCGCTGTCGCCCGAACTGCTCGAGTTCCTCACGATTCCGGCGTACAGGTATCTGAATTAGGGGTCGCCTGCGGCGACATCCGTGGGAAATCCGGCTCGGCACGTGACGGAGTCCGCCAGGTCCTGAGCCGGATTTCCTTAGGGAATTCGGCTCTGAAGCGTGTCTTCAGGCGTTAGCTCTCGGGGCCGAATTCGCCGGGGCCGTTGCGCCGGGGGTCCTTGCCCGGCACGGTCGTCCGGACCGGATCGCCGACCCGGATCGTCCCGTCGTGCAGGATGTCCGCCCGCAGGCCGCCCCGGTGCACGAGCGCCCGCAGCACCGGCCGACCGGCGTGGCGCTGAACCACCGTGCACGGCTCGCACAGCCGCATGCCGCGGCATCGCACCTCGCCGATCGTGAACTCGCAGCCGACCAGGGCGTTCAGGTCGATGCCACGCGTGACGACGTTGCGTCGGTGCTGGCTCGGCTCGAGCGGCGGGTCGAACGACTCGCACACCTCGGCCTCGATCATCGTCAGCGCGCTGCCCGGAGGTCCGGAGGGAAAGGTGCCTTTGCCGGTCACATGTCGGTCGCCCTCGAGTCCGCGGCCCGGGAGCGCGCGGACGCTATCCAGGAGTTGCGCCGGCTCACCCGCCGACGGAGCGACCGCGATCGCCTCGACGGCGCCTGCTCGGGATGGAGGGGCGGGCCGGCTCGGCATGGCAAGCGCGATGTCAGCCGCCGCCACGAGAAACCCGTCTTCGAGATCGGCCGGCTCGACCTCTGGGCCGCCGGCCGGATCCCACACAACCCCGGAGGGCACACCGAACATCACCACGAACCGCCCCCCGGTCCGCGCGAGCCAGGGCCCAGGCCAGGAGAACGTCGCCGGGTCGGCGATGCGCGCCAGCCCGAGACCGAGACCACCGAGCCATCGGCTCATGCCCCAGCCGGTGGCGGGATCCGCGTCGGCGGACGGCTTCGGCAGATCCTCGAACGCGAGTTCGAGGATCGTGGCCAGGCATGCGACGAACGACGCCGCTTCGAGCGGCTGCTCAGACTCCGGCAGTCGAACCTCGCGCATCACGCGAGATTCTGGCGCTCCGGCGGTTCGGGCGCAGCCTCGCCACGCGCGACCCGCAGGCCACATGCAGCACGACCAGAGCCCCGATGAAGATGACCAGGTCGCCGATGCTCAGCACGTTGCCGATCGGCCAGGGGCCGGGCACGGGAATGATGTCGCCGAGGAAGGCGAGATGGGGGTGGGCCAGCACGGCCGAGTTGTCGAACCCGGGTCGGCTGGCGATGCCGGAGATCCGCAGTGCGGTCGCGTTGGCCGGCATCACGCCTCCGTTGGTGACGATCGCCATCACGTTCAGGGCGGCGCCCACCGCGACCAGCGGCACCCCGGCCAGACGCCGGTTGGCGAACAGGAAGTACCCGTCGAGCACGTAGGAGAGCACGTGCAGGACGACGTGAAGCTCGTGGCTGCCGCCCGCCATCTGCGTAATCGCCACCTGGATGGCGGCCGCGAGCAGGACCGCCCAGACCGCGCGCGGGCGGATCTCGGCCAGCGCGCTGAGGCGGCCGCCGGCCAGCGGAACGCTGGCGACCAGGGCCAGAGCCATGATCACCAGCAGCATCAGGCCACGCTCAGGCGCGGGAGGACGATCGGGCCGGCCGCCTGCGTGGCCGTCGACTCGGCGGGCTCCTGCGCGGCGTGAACATCCCACCAGTTGAGCAGGCCACTGGCCGGCAGTGGCTTCGACATGTGGAAGCCCTGGGCGAGCTCACATCCCAGCGCGCGCAGGCGCTCGAACGTGAAGGCGTCCTCGATCCCCTCGGCGACCGTGCGCAGGCCGAGGTTGTGAGCCAGCTCGATCGTCGAGCGAACCACGATCGCGTTGCGGCTGTCGGAGCTCATCGCGCGCACGAACGACTTGTCAATCTTGAGCTC
This sequence comes from Solirubrobacteraceae bacterium, assembly GCA_035252415.1. Classification (GTDB taxonomy): domain Bacteria; phylum Actinomycetota; class Thermoleophilia; order Solirubrobacterales; family Solirubrobacteraceae; genus Palsa-465. Next base: position 1,778 of record DATFDC010000172.1, on the reverse strand, counting down.
CCCGATCGGCAGATCGGTCAGGTAGGCCAGAGACGAGTAGCCGGTGCCGAAGTCGTCGATCGCCACCGACACGCCGAGTTCGGCGAGCTCGCGCATGGTGCGCTTGGCCAGCTCGGGGTCAACCATCAGCGAGCTCTCGGTCAGCTCCAGCGTGAGCGCGTGGCCATCGACGCCGTGCTCCTCGAGCAGTCTCTGCACTTCCTCCGGGAAGCGGCGGTCGAGCAGGCTGCGAACCGACACGTTGAGCGACAACGAGAGGTGCCGGCCTGCCTTGGTCCAGGTGTGCAGGTCGCGCAGGCCGAGGTCGAGCACCCGGTAGGTGAGGTCCTTGATCACGCCGGTCCGCTCAGCCATCTCGATGAACTCGAGCGGTCCGAGCAGCCCGCGCTGGGGGTGGTGCCAGCGCACCAGGCCCTCGGCGGCCACCGGCTGGCCGTGGCCGAGCTCGACCTGCGGCTGGTAGTGGAGCACGAGCTGTTCACCCGCCACCGCGCGGCGCAGGTCGGCGGCCATCCCCAGCCGCTCGGGGGTGTGGTCGTCGTCCTCGGAGCGGTAGACGACCAGCGCGTGGTGGGCCGCCTTGGCGCGATACATGGCCACGTCGGCCCGCTGGAGCAGCGTGTCCACGTCGTCGCCGTGCTCGGGGTACCAGGCCAGGCCGATGCTCGCGTCGAGCGCGATGCTGATCCCGTCGACGTCGACGGGCGTGTGCAGCGCGTCCTGGAGCCGCTGCACCGCGGCCTGTGCGGCGCTGATGTCGGCCCCGGGCATGAACACCGCGAACTCGTCGCCGCCCAGCCGAGCCACCAGGTCCTCGCCGCGGAAGGCGGCTCGTAGGCGTGGACCCAGCTCCTGCAGGACGAGGTCGCCGTGATGGTGGCCGAGCGTGTCGTTGATGTCCTTGAAGCCGTTGAGGTCGACGAGGAGCAGCCCGCCGGTGTCCAGCGCATCGTCCTTGATTGCGGCGCCGACCTCCTCCATGAACCAGCGGCGGTTCGGCAGCTCGGTCAGATGGTCGTGGCGCGCGAGGTGCTCGGCGGTGACCGTGCGCACGGTCTGGCGGCCGCTCACGTACACGCCGACCAGCGGGACGAGGAGCAGCGGGAAGAGGATCGGGCTGAACTGGAACACCGTGTCCACCACGGGCGCCAGGCACAGCAGCACCGCGCTCACCGACAGGCCGAAGATCAGGTCGCTGCGGAGCGCGTCGGAGAACCGGACCCCCATGTACAGGGTCGTGGCGCGCGTCACCAGCAGCAGGTTCACGACGAAGTAGCCGGCCGCGGCGCCCACCACCGCGAACAGATCGATGGCGCCGAATCCAGGGGTTCGCAACGCGCCGTACGCGCCCAGCCATGTGAGCACACCCGCCGCGGCGGCGAGCGAGAGCGTGTACTGGCCGATGTTGAAGCCGACCTGCCACCACGGCTTCCGCGCGATGCGGTCCTGCACGATCGAGGCCGTGAGCTGCGCGACAAGGGCGGGAAGCAACCCCAGCCCGAGCAGGAGCGCGAACGAGAACATCACCGAGACGGTGATCTCGCCGTCGCCCGATCGGCGCGGCGCCTCGATCGGGAACAGCTCGCCGATCAGCACGCTGATCGACAAGGCGCCGAATTCAATGATCTTGCGGGGACTGTCGAAGTCGACCGACGACCCCAGGATGATCGAAACGAGTAGACCCGCGCCCACGAGCGCGATTAGCACGCAATAGAGGCGAACTGGCTCGAGGTTGCGAGGTTTCATGGCTCGGTCCGGGCGCTCGGCGGAGACAGCCG
>DATFDC010000171.1:0-11436 GCA_035252415.1 Solirubrobacteraceae bacterium | reverse complement strand
GGCCGCGTCGGCCAACAACCTGACGTATCAGGGCGCGTCCACGGGAGCGGGCGTAGTCACCGGCGCAGAGAAGGTCTACCTCGTGTTCTGGGGCCCGCAGTGGGGTACGCAGGGCACGAACGGGTCGGGCTATGCAACCTTCAGCGGTGACTCGAGCGGGGTCGCGCCTGACCTCCAGGCCTTCTTCAAGGGTGTCGGGACCGGTGGGGAGACCTGGTCGGGCGTCATGACCCAATACTGCAACGGGGTTGCAACAGCCGCACAGACCTGCCCTGCGTCCAATACCCAGCATGTCGGCTATCCGACCGGTGGCGCCCTGGCAGGCGTGTGGGAGGACACCTCTGCCGCAGCGCCCGCGACGGCCAGCGGCCATGCGATCGGAGCCGAGGCCGTCAAAGCCGCCACGCACTTCGGCAACACCACGCAGGGGTCCAACACAAACGCTCAATACGTGATCGTGTCCCCGCACGGCACCAACCCGGACAACTACAGGACCCAGGGATTCTGTGCCTGGCACGACTACACGGGTGACTCGACGTTGAGCGGCGGCGCCGTGAGCTCGCCGGACGGCACGCTGGCCTTCACGAACCTGCCGTATATCCCGGATGCCGGAGCCTCTTGCGGCCAGGGATTCGTCAACAGTCCCGGCACGCTCGACGGCGTGACGATCGTCGAGGGCCACGAGTACGCCGAAACCGATACCGACGTGTGGCCGGCCGGCGGATGGATTGACGCGAGCGGCGAGGAGAACGGCGACAAATGCGCCTGGATCTCGTCCGGCCAGGGCGCTTCGCAGAACATCACGCTGACCACGGGCACGTTCGCCGTACAGTCGACGTGGGCCAACGATTTCAATAGTGGCTCTGGCGGCTGCGAGGTCTCCCACCCGATCGTGAGCAACGGCGGCGGCGGGAACACCGTCACTGTGACCAACCCCGGCAACCAGACCAGCACGGTCGGGACGAGCGTCAGCCTCCAGGTCCATGCGACGGACTCGGCCTCAGGCCAGACGCTGACCTACTCGGCCACCGGCCTGCCGGCCGGGCTCTCGATCAACAGTTCGACGGGCCTGATCAGCGGCACGCCGACGACCGCCGGTACGTATACCGCGACGGTCACGGCCAAGGACACGACCGGTGCGAGCGGGTCCGCGGCGTTCACCTGGACGGTCAACACAACCGGTGGTGGCGGCTGCACGGCCAGGCAATTGCTTGGGAATCCCGGCTTCGAGACGGGCTCGGCCGCTCCGTGGACCTCCACCTCGGGAGTGATCAACCCCAACGGTGCGGGTGAGACCGCCCACTCGGGAAGCTGGTACGCGTGGCTGGACGGCTACGGGACGACGCACACTGACACGCTGTCGCAGACTGTGACCATTCCGAGCGGCTGCACGAACTACAAGTTCAGCTTCTGGCTGCACATCGACACCGCCGAGAGGACGACCACGACGGCGTACGACAAGCTGACCGTTCAGGTCGGCTCGACGAAGCTCGCCACATACAGCAACCTCAACCACAACAGTGGTTACACGCAGAGGTCGTTCAACCTGGCGTCGTTCGCCGGGCAGACGGTCACGATCAAGTTCACCGGAACCGAGGACGTTTCGCTCCAGACCTCGTTCGTGATCGACGACACGGCGCTGAACGTCTCATAGGCGGAGCGGTTGTCTCGCCGGTAGCGGCCTGCCACGGCTGCTACCGGCGCCGGCCGTCAGGGCGAGGTGAACGGCGGGACTCGGCCGCTGTGGGCATTCAGCCGCGCCGACCCGCCTCTCCCGGTCAGCTTGAGCTCGAGCGATTCGAAGCCGGAGTTGATGTTGCCCGTACCGGCCACGGTTCCGGCCGCGGTCATCACGCCGACCCGGCCCAGCGAGCCGCTGGCCTCGATCGCGTATCTCCGGCCGACGTCGGGCAGCGCGCGGACGGGCCTGAGCTGTCCGCGCAGGCTCCCGGCGAGATGGGCGCAGGTCGCACTCGCTGGACAGCCGGTGCTGACGATCCACAGCGTGAGGCGACGGGTTCCGGTGGTTCCGGGCGCCTGAAGCCGCGCCTCCACCGAGTCGCGCGCGCCGGCCAGCGAACCCATGCCTCCGTGGAGCGCGCCGCTGAACCTGTCGCGCGCTGGGACGCGCGGGAGTGTCAGGCCCGGTGCGGCGGTCGTGGTGGCCGACGTCGTCTTGGCCGCGCTTCCGCAGCCCGACCCGAGAAGCGCCGCCGCAGCGGCGACCAGAAGCGCCGCCCGGATTCCCCGCAGACCTTGACGCGGTGTCGCCCAGCGCCGGTCGATTTGATCCAGTGCACCCTCTGACATCCCGAGCCCTCTCCTCGCCGCCACTGGGGCCGATTGGGTTCCGCGGCGATCATATGTCCAATCTGGTTGATCCGCGGCTGCTTTGTGGCGCGACGGTCCAGAGCAGACATAAGCTCACAGAAGCTCAGCCAACGTGACCGAACCGGCCGTACGCGCGTATGCCGAGCCCGGCTAGTATGCGTCGCCGGCGGTCCGTTTCGGATCTGGGCCTCGGGGTTAGAGTTTTTCGATATGTCCAGGAACCACAACCTGCGCCGCATGGGATTGGCCGTTTTCGTGCTGACTCCGCTGCTGGCGCTGATCGCCACGACCGGCTCGGCCAACGCCGAGGTGCAGTACTGCAAACAGATCCCGATCGTTGGGGGGATTCCACCGTGGGGCTTCCACACGGGCCAGCCGATCAGCGGACCGACCGGCAGCTATGCGCGTGGCCACGGTGACATCGACCTGAACGCGAACACGGTCTCCGGGATCCTTTGCCAGGTCGACCGCGTCCGGCATCACCCCGACCGGCTGATCATCATGACGGTCCAGCACCACCTGGTCTACCACTCGCATCATGCGGTGATGTGGGGGGTTCCGGGGAACATCATGAAGATCATCGTGCGCGTGAAGAGCAGCACCGACCGGCGCTGCAAGGTCGGCACGAAGGGCCATGTGACGTTGTTCGCGAGCTACAACGGTGTACGCAGCGACAGCGTCCAGTTCTTCTTTCCGGCCTCGTCGTGCAGTGACCACGACCACCTGTACCACGGGCCGCAGGTCAACAACCAGGTTCCGCCGCTCTAGTCCGCGTCCGCCAGGTCGCGCTCGCCGCGCTGACCACGCCCGTCCGGCAGGCAATAGGGTTTCGACCATGACTGCCTTTGAGGAGCTGCTCGATACCTGGGACGGCGAGACCGCGGTGATCCGCCGCGACCGCGAGACCGGTGGATGGATCTTCATCTGCATCCATTCGACGCGCCGCGGGCCGGCGGGCGGCGGCACGCGGATGAAGATCTATGCCACCCCGGCGGACGGGTTGGAGGATGCGATGCGGCTGTCGGGCGCGATGTCCCGGAAGCTGGCGGTGGCGGGACTGCCGTTCGGTGGCGGCAAGGCGGTCATCGCGATCCCGGAGATCCCGACCGGCCAACCCCGCCGGGAGCTCCTGCTCCGCTACGGCGAGCTCGTCGCGTCGCTCGGCGGCACGTATTGCACGAGCTCGGACATGAACACCGACGAGGCCGACCTCGACGTGATCTGGGAGCGGACCAAGTACGTCTTCGGGCGATCGGTCGCCACAGGCGGGTCCGGCAGCCCGGCTCGGCCGACCGCGCTCGGCGTATTCCACGGAATCCGGGCCAGCGTCGCCCACCTCGACGGTTCGGACGCGCTACAGCGACGCCGCATCCTCATCCAGGGTGCCGGCGGCGTCGGCTCGCAACTGGCGGACCATCTGGCCGAGGCCGGAGCCTCGATTCTCGTGGCCGACGTCGATCAGGCTCGCGCGCAGGCGGTGGCGGGCCGCGTAAACGGCGAAGTCATTCATCCCGACGACGTGCTCCACACCGACGCCGACGTGTACGCCCCGTGCGCGGTCGGCGGAACCCTCGACATCGACACCGCATCGCGGCTCCGGTGCGCAGTGGTCGCGGGCTCGGCCAACAACCAGCTCGCCCAGCCGGAGGCGGCCGAGATCCTCAGCCAGCGCGGCATCCTGTACGCGCCCGACTACGTCATCAACGCCGGCGGTGCGATCGGCGTCGCGGGCACCGAGCAGCTCGGTTGGAGCCAGGACCAGGTCAACGCCGCACTGGAGAAGATCGGCGAGACGCTCCGGCACGTGTACCACCTGAGCGAGGAGCGGAGCATCTCAACCGCAGCGGCGGCTGAAGCGATCGCCGAGGAGCGGCTCAGCGAGCCCGCCGCCCGGCCGTGACGCGCCTCAGGTCCCGGCGTCCGGTGGCGCGCCGAGCGCGCCCGAGATCTCGTCGAGCGCCTGGTTCTCGGCGTCGCTGATCGGCGTGCCGCCGATGCCGAGGAAGCCGCCCTCCTTGTGCGCGCTGGCCACCGCCTGTGCCACGGTCATCACGAAGACCTTGTAGTCGTCGACCTCGGCGGGCGTCGCTTTGGCCTCGAGGATCGCCATCGCGTCGCGAAGGTGCTGCACGGTGACCGCGGCGATGTCTCCGCCGGCATCGCGGATGCGGTCGGCATCGATCGACGGCGGCGACTTCATCAACTCATCGAGCAGCGCATTGGCGCCGCGACGCTGGCGCGCCTCCTGGTACACGCGGCTCATCGCCACGGTCTCGCGCAGCGTGCCGCCTCGCTCAGCGGCGATCACCCGCATGCCGGCATACAGCGGACCGTCGACGACCCTGGACCACTCCTCTGCGTTGAAATCGGCCTTTCGCGTCATCTTCCACACGGTACCCGCTGTTAGGACCCGCCACCGAGAAACCGCGCGACCGCGCGTCGCACCGCCGGATCGCGGGCGCGCAGCTGAACCGAGTGCCCGGCCCCCGGTACCTCGAGCAGCCGTCCGTGGGGGGCCAGCGCCGCCTCGGCGCGCGCCCACGGGCGCGGGGTCGAGAGATCGCGCTCGCCGGAGAGCAGGAGGACCGGCACGGGCGGAAGCTGAGCGCCCGACGCGCCGTCGGGCACATCGGGCGGCGAGGCGGCGGGCCAGGCCAGGCAACCCTGGGCGAGACCGTTGCCGATCGCGGTGGCGCGGTCGAAGGGGTACAGATCCGCTTCCGGCGTCGAGGCGGCGAGCGCCGACAGCGTCGCCGATCGCCGCGCACTCGAGACGGCCGGATCCCACGGCGGGGACAGCTCCTGGCACAGGGTGCTCTCGTGCAGACCCTGGCTGAGGTAGCTCGCGGGCACATCGTCGTCGCGCCGTGCAGCGGCCAGGAGCGAGCGCAGCGGACCAGTGCGGCCCCCGCGCGCGGCGTGCAGCGCCCCGAGCACGCCCGGGAAGTCCGGCGCGCCCACGCTGTCGGCGACCAGTGAGTCCAGCAGCGCCGGGCCGTCGTGGAGACGCCGAACCACGGCCGCGAGGTCGGCGACCGGGTCGAAGCCGCAGCGCTCCGCCGCGCACACCGAGCGCAGCACCACTGCGCTCCGCGACAACGCGGCGCGATACAGCGGATCGGCGCCCGCCTGTGGCACGACCGAGTCGAGCACGAGCCGCGTCACGCGCTTCGGATACGCGAGCGCGTATCGCTCGGCGACGAACGTGCCGTACGACACCCCGTCGAGCGTCAGCGCTCGCGCGCCCAGCGCGGCCCGGAGCGCATCGATGTCCGTGGCGGTCTCCGACGTCGAGTAGTAGCGTCGGACCGGGCCGATCGAACGGGCGCACGCGGCCACGACCGCCGGACGCACGACGGTCAGGTCCGAGGCGCCGGCCGCGCGCTGCAGCTCCGGACATTCGAGCGCGCCGTCCCCGGTGCCGCGCTGGTCGAACATGACCAGCCGGTATCCGGTGAGCTCGCGCCGCAGCTGCGTGTGGATCCGAGTCAGGAACGGAATGCCGGGCTGCCCGGGGCCGCCGGTCAGGAACAGCAGCACGCCACGCGGCGCAGCGCCGGCGCGGTCCATCCCGACCGCCAGCGTCAACGTACCGCCGGCCTGTCCGGCGTGGTCGAGCGGCACCCGCAACGTCGCGCAGGTGAAGCTCGGCTGGCCCAGGCAGGGATGGGCATCCGTGAGGCGAGCGGGGCCCGGGACCGTGACATGCCGCTGCGCCACCGCACCGTGATGCCGGCCTCCGCATCCGGAGAGCAACGCGGCGAGCGCGGTCAAAGCGATCGTTGCTCGCAGCGAACGCACGTCAGCGCCCAAGTAGCTCGTCCAGCGTGATGCCGCTGTGCACCGATTCGGGTCGTTCGGCGGCGACGTCCGACCCCCGCCGGGCATGCTCATCGCTGCGCTTGATCAGCAGCCACTGCGGCTTTGCTCCGCGGCCGGTCCGCTGGAGGGCAAAGCCACCCTCCAGCTTCTCGCCGTGCAGCACGAACACGGCGTGGCCGCGCTCGATCGCCTCGGGCCATGGGACGCGGCCACCCTGCTCGTAGGTGCCGCGATCCCAGATGATCACCCCGCCCCCGCCCGCGCGCCCTTCGAAGTCGTTGTGGGTCAGGCTGTGGTCCTCCACCTCGACGGCCAAGCGCTTGACCGTGGGATCCATCGACGGGCCCTTCGGCACCGCCCAGGAGCGCATGACGCCGTCGACCTCGAGCCGGAAGTCGAAATGGTGCGCGGTCGCCTGGTGCTCCTGGACGACGAACACGCCCGCGGGAACGCCCCGGATCGCGAACTGCTCGTGGCCCTCGACCCGGACCGCCCGCTCAGACACCTGGTCCGCGCCCGCCAGACCGCGCAGCGACGAAATCAACTGATCAACCGCAGACGACGGCCCCTCGACGTGGGCCGACATCGTGCCGTCCTCGAGCCGCCGAACCCAGCCGTGCAGACCGAGGTGCTGCGCCCGGGTCCGCACGTCGTCAACCAGCGCGGGCTCGCCAACCTCGCCGGCAATCGAGACCCGTAGTGCGATCGCATTGCTCACAGATCAATTGTCCACACCGGGCTCCGCCTCAGGTATAGGCTCGCCGTGATCGTCCGAGGAGAGGAGGGCCCCGTGAGGCTCAGCGCAGTCAGGTTCCGGGTCGGCGTCGGAGCAATCGTGAGCGCGGCCTTGCTCCTCGCGGGCGCGGCGGGGGCCGGCTCGGCTGCCGCCGCATCTCAGAACATGCACATCGACTGTGCGGAGAGCTCGCTCTGCGCCGAGGTCGCCAACTACGCCGAGGTGTTCGGCTCGAACTACTACGTCGGACACGACGAGCCCACGGCGACGTTCTACTCCGATCGCCCGGGCTCGGGCAACCGCATGCGATACGTGTTCACCCTGCCGAAAGATCCCAGCCCTTCGAACCCGTCCACCAAGTCCTACAACTTCGAGCTCGACGGAGCGATCTGGTTCGGGATGGCCCTGTGCGACACCCAGTCCTATCCCGAACAGGTCTCAACCTGCCCGCCCGACAGCGACCGGAACATCGTTGATCCGGCCGCCTCCCCCAACCATCCGGGCACGGGGTTCGTCGAGCTTCAGTTCTATCCGCCGGGGTGGGTCGAGTGGCCTGCCTTCCAGGTCGCGGTCGGGGCCGGGTCGTGCGATCCGACCAAATGGTGCGCGGCGATGAACGAGTTCAGCCTGCTCGAGGATCCCGTGAACGGCACCACCCAGAACGCCACGTGTGCGGCCAAGGTCGGGCTCGAAACGTTCGAGTTCGCGTTCGTCACGCGCAACGGTCATTCACAGGCGCCGGCCAACCCGCTCGACGCGACGATTCAGACCTACACGCCGGACCCGAGACAGGACCTGTTCATGAACTCGGGCGACCAAATCCAGGTGACCATGCACGACACGCCGCAGGGACTGAGGACCGACCTCGTCGATCTGAACACCGGTCAGCGCGGGTCGATGACGGCCAGTCCGGCCAACGGGTTCGCCCAGTTCAAGTACGACCCGACCGGCACGAGCTGCGACGCCATCCCCTATGCGTTCCACCCCATGTACAGCACGTCCTCGGAGAAGACGAGGGTGATCTGGGCCGCTCACTCCAACTCGATCGGGTTCACCGACGAGATCGGGCATTTCCAGACGTGCAACGGCGCTGCCGTTCCGGCGACTCCGTTCGGGGTCGATTCGGCCGGGAACCCGATCAGCTGCCCCAGCACCAATACCGAGGATGACGGCGAGCCCGCGGACGGCGACGACAACTTCTGCTTCCCGGCCTCCAAATCCTCGCTCGTCCAGATACAGGGCTGTACCGACACCAATACCGGGTTCGACGGCATCTCCTACCACTCGGTGTGGGGCGACGGCAGCAGGCTGCATCCGACGCCGATTCAGTTCACGAGCCCGACGACCGGTCCCGGCTACAACGACCAGTACGAGCGGGCGGCGCTGGAGGCGGATCTCCCGCGGATCGAGAGCACGTGCAATCGGACCACCGGTGCGGGCTGCACGCTGATCCCGACGGATGACGAGGGCCAGCCCGCGCAGTTCTATCCGTACTTCAGCATCGCCGCCTCGCAGGGAGATCGCGGCGGCCGCGATCACCATGGCGCCGGATGCGTGTGGCAGTTCGGCGCCACCCCGCCGGGCACGATCACCGACTTCGGCAAGAACGCCGGGTACGGACCGGAGCTGGCCAACCCGTATCTGGTCTTCGGTGGCCACGGCGCCTCGCAGCTGTTGATAAACGACTTCCGCAACGTGTTCTCGCGCAACCCGTGCCCGGCACCGAGCGGAAATCACCACTGACGGTCAGCTGAGAGCCTGAGGGGCGCCGCACCTGCGCGGCGCCCCGGACAATCTGGACGCGCGCCTGGACGTCCGCCTCGAACAATTGTTGAACCAGTTTGGCGAACGCGTATCAGCGTGTATCGTCAGTCGTGGCCGCATTGCGAGTGGTCAGCCGGTATGGGGGCTGAGAAGCAGCGTGTAAGTGCATCGAATGCTGCATAAAACTTGCCGAACCGGCGAGCCGATCGTGAGTGCGGAGTAGCGTTTTTGATCCGATCTACTTTGGCTGGGGGAGAGCACTCGATGACCCGCGCGAGCGTAGTGCGACGATTGGTAGCCGGTGTGTCGACGACGGTTGCGCTGGGCGCGCTCGGCACCGTGCTGCTTGGAGCCCCGGCCGCACAGGCCGACATCATCGACCTGAGCGCCTGCAACTTGTCGCCACTCAGTCAGCCGTTTGCCCGATGGCTCGATCCGGCGTCCTACGAGCTCGCCCCGGGCGGCGACTTCGAGAGCTCGAGCTGGAGCCTCACCGGCGGCGCGGCGCGCGTGCCGGGAAGTGAGCGATTTGCCGCCACCGGCACTCTCGGCTCCTCGTCGCTGTCGCTCCCGGCCGGGGCGACGGCGCAGTCTCCCGCCACGTGCGTCGACGCCGCATACCCGACCGTCCGCATGTTCGTCTCCGGCACGGGACTGGTCGCGGTCAACGTCGTTTACGGGAACACCGTTCTTCCCGCCGGCGTTCTCGTGGCGGCGGGCGGCTGGGCGCCGTCGCTGGTGAGCCTCACGAGCTCGGCGCTGGTCGGGCTCGCCTCGGACGGCAGCGCGCAGGTGTCGCTGCGACTGACCACGCTGGTCGGCAACGTGCGCGTCGATGATGTGTTTGTCGATCCCTGGAACCGCAGCTGACCAATCGGCGTCCCTTCACCCAGGCGATGCTGATCGACTCATACGAGGATCCGAGCGCCGAGAGTCTCCTGCTCCTGGGACGGGAGCGTCATTCCGACGGCGGCGCGGCTCGTCGCCTGCTGATTACCGAGGCGGCCGCGGCCGCGATCTTCATCGCGGCCGCGTTGACGCTGGCCCTCGTCGCCGACTCGCCGAGGTCGTTGTCGCCATGGGCGTTGGCGATCGCCGTCGTCACCTACGTCATCGCGCGACGGGTGCAGTACCCGGTCGGCAGCGCCTGGACCGCGCCGACCCAGTTGGTGTTCGTGCCGATGCTGTTCGTGCTCCCGACGCCGGTCGTGCCGCTCCTCGTCGCGGCGTGCTCGGTCCTCGAGCGGCTGCCGAGCGTCGTCCGAGGGCATCACGGACCAACGCGGCTGATGGCCGCGGTCGGAGACAGCTTCTATGCCCTCGGGCCGGCGCTCGTGCTCATCCTGTTCGATGCACAAACGTTCACCTGGCGCCACTGGCCGGTGTTCGTGCTGGCCTTCGCCGCCCAGGTCGCGTTCGACGCGGGGGCCGGCTTCGCTCGCACGTGGTTTGCCGAGCGCGTGCGCCCCTCCGGTCAGCTGCCGATGGTCTGGCTGTACGTCACCGATGCCTGCCTGTCCTGCGTCGGGCTCCTGCTCGCGGCGTCGGCCGCCACGCGCTCCGGCCTCATGCTTCTCGCCTTGCCGCTGGTCGGCTTGATGGGCTTGCTCGCGCGCGAGCGCCAACAGCGCCTCGAATACTCACTGGCCCTGACCGGCGCTTACCGCCGCACCGCGACCCTGCTCGCCCAATCCCAGAGCCTCACTCAGGAGCTCCAGCAACAGTCCGAGGAGCTCCGCCAGACCAACGACGAGCTGCACGAGAAGGCGCGGCTCCTGGCCCGGCAGAACCGCGACATCGAGCTGAAGAACGAAGAGATCGAGTTGGCCCGGCGCGGTCTCGAGGAGAAGGCCGCGCAGCTCGCGCTGTCCTCCAAGTACAAGTCGGAGTTCCTGGCCAACGTGTCGCACGAGTTGCGCACCCCGCTGAACTCGATGCTGCTCCTCTCGCGCCTGCTGGCCGAGAACGCCGACGGCCGGCTGAGCGAGCGCGAGACCGAGTTCGCCCAGACGATCCACTCGGCCGGCGACGACCTGCTCTCGCTGATCAACGACATCCTCGACCTGTCAAAGGTGGAGGCGGGGCGGATGGAGCTCGACTTCGCGCCGCTCGCCCTCGCGGACGTGTGCGCGGACGCCGACCGGGCGTTTCGCCACATCGCCGACGACAAGGGTCTGTCGTTCGCGGTCGAGGTCGATCCCGCCCTGTCGGGCTCGATCGTGTCCGATCGGCAACGCCTCGGACAGGTGCTCAAGAACCTGCTCGCGAACGCGTTCAAGTTCACCCACGAAGGCGGGGTGAGGCTGTCGATCGGCCAACCAGCGGTCGGCGCGGACCTTCGCAGCGACGCGCTGCGCAGCGCCGAACGCGTGATCGAGTTCTCTGTCACCGACACCGGGGTCGGCATCCCCGACGACAAGCTGAACCTGATCTTCGAGGCCTTCCAGCAGGCCGACGGCACCACCTCGCGCAAGTACGGCGGGACCGGGCTGGGCCTGTCGATCTCGCGCGAGATCGCGCGCCTGCTCGGCGGCGAGATACAGGTCGAATCAGTGCTCGGGCTGGGCAGCCGGTTCTCGCTGCTCATTCCGGCGACGCAGGAGGGCTCGACTCGCCAGATCGAGCCGCCCGCACCCGCGCCGGTCGCCCGCCCCGCGCCCGCACCGGTCGAGCCGCGGGTGAGCGACGACCGGACCCGCATGCGTCCGGGCGAGCAGGCCGTGCTCGTGATCGACGCCAACGGCGAGCGGGCCATCGCCATGCTCGAGGTGCTGCACACGCGC
>DATFDC010000170.1:0-12948 GCA_035252415.1 Solirubrobacteraceae bacterium | reverse complement strand
GGTCGGGACAGGCAGCGGCTGCCCACCGCGCAGAAGCGCCACTCGAGCTCGGCGGCCTTGGTGATCCCGATCCGCTTGCTGGCCGCCACCTGAGCGTCGCGCCAGGCCCGCGGGCGGCGGGCGATCACGACCGGCCCGCGGGCCAGATCGCAGCCGTTGTCCACGAGCTCGATTCCCAGCGCCTGGGTGAGCTTGCCCGGTCCCGAGCAGAGATTCTCGAGCCGGTCCACGCCGCGGCGCGCGCGCATCAGGTCGATCCCCTCCACCGGCTCGAGCGCGCGGATCAGCACCGCGGCGCCCACTCCCGGCCGCTCGCAGACGGCGTTGAGGAGGGCGTGGATGCCGTACGAGCGATACACGTAGGCCCGGCCGGGCGGCCCGAACAGCACCCGGGTGCGCTCGGTCAGCCCGACAAACGCATGGCAGGCCGGCTCGGAGTCGTGATAGGCCTCGGTCTCGACGATCACGCCGGACGCGCCGTCGTGGGTGACCACGCACCCGATCAGGTCGCGGGCCACCTGAAGCACCGGACGGTCGTAGAAGGCAGGCTTCATCGCAGCGCGGCGCGGGCGTGCTCGAGCTGCTCGCGCACCCGGGCCAGGCTGGTGCCGCCCTGCGAGCGCTTGCTCTCGAGCCAGGCCCCGTCGCGCAGCACGGCGTAGAACTCTTCGTCGAGGAGCGGAGACACCGCGGTGAGCTCCTCTCGCGTGAGGTCGGACATGGCCTTGTCCTGGTCGATGGCGCGGCGCACGACGCCGGCGACAATCCCGTGCGCCTCGCGGAACGGCACCCCGCGCCGGACGAGCAGGTCGGCCACGTCGGTTGCCGCGAGCATCTCGTCGGCCGCCGCGGCGGCCATGTTCTCGCGGCTGAACCGAATCGAGCCGAGCATCCCGGCGGCCGCGTCGAGGCAAAGCTCGATCGTGTCGGCGGCGTCGAACAGGTGCTCCTTGTCCTCCTGAATGTCCTTGTTGTAGGTCAGGGGCAGGCCGTGCAGCACGCCGGGGAGGGCAACCAGGTGGGCCGAGATCCGGGGCGCCTTGGCGCGCAGCAGCTCCGCCGCGTCGGGGTTCTTCTTCTGGGGCATGATCGAGGACCCCGAGGCCCAGGCGTCTGACACCTCGCAGAAGCCGAACTCCTCACTGGACCAGAGCACGATCTCGGCGCCCAGGCGCGAGAGGTGGGTCGCGCAGGTGGACGCCGCGGCCAGGTAGTCGAGCACGAAGTCGCGGTTCGAGACTGCGTCGATCGAGTTCTCGACCACCGAGTGGAAGCCGAGCTCACTCGCCACGAGCGAACGGTCGGTGTCGAAGTTGACCCCGGCCAGGGCGCCGGCGCCGAGCGGCAGCGCGTCGGAGGCGGCCACCACGGCGGCGAACCGGCCCCGGTCGCGGATCAGCATCCAGGTGTAGGCGAGCAGGTGGTGGCTCAGATACACGGGCTGGGCGCGCTGCAGGTGGGTGTAGCCCGGCATTGGCCAGTCGATGTGCGCCTCGGCGACCTCGATCAGCGTGGCGGCCACCCGCTCGGCCTGCTCGATCGCCCGGTAGGCGTGGGCGCGCACGAACATGGTCACGTCGGTGGCCACCTGGTCGTTGCGCGAGCGGGCGGTGTGGAGCTTTCCCCCGACGCGCCCGGCCAGCTCGGTGACCCGGCGCTCGATCGCCATGTGGATGTCCTCGTCGCCGTCGGCGTACGGGAACGACCCCTCGGCCAGCTCCTGCCCGACCTGCTCGAGCGCGCGGTGCAGCTCGTCGCGCTCGGTGGTCGAGATGATGTCCCGGGCCGCCAGCATCGAGGCGTGGGCGCGCGACTGCTCGACGTCGTAGGGGCCCAGCCGCCAGTCGAACGAGAGCGAGTCGTTCAGGGCTCGGAACGTGGCGTCCTGGGGCTCGGAGAAACGCGACACGGTTACCTATTGCCCGAGCACGTCGCGCAGCGCCTCGGCGACCCGGTCAACCTGAGATTCGGTCATGTCGGGGAAGAACGGCAGCGCGATCGACCGCGCGGCGACGTCCTCGCACACAGGGAACTCACCCTCACGGTGGCCGAACTGCTCGCGGTAGAAGCTCATCAGGTGAACCGCCGGAAAGTACGGCTTGCTGGGGATGGCGCGCTCGGCCAGGGCACGGACCACCCCATCGCGGTCGTGACCGTGCGGGAGCTGAACCACGTAGACGAACCACCCGCGCCGGATGCGGCCGGTTTCGCGGCACGGCAACTGCAACCCCTCGATCCCGCCCAGCGCGTCGCCATACGCCGCGGCGACGCGGGCCCGGCCGTCGAGCATGTCGTCCAGGTGCTCGAGCTGGGCCAGACCGAGCGCGCAGGCCAGGTCGCTCAGCCGGTAGTTGAAGCCGAGGCGGTCGTGGTCGAGCCAGTCCATGTTCGGCGCGCGGCCCTGATTGCGCTCGGAATCGATGCGCTCCTTCATGGCCGCGTCGGCCATGGT
This sequence comes from Solirubrobacteraceae bacterium, assembly GCA_035252415.1. Lineage (GTDB taxonomy): Bacteria > Actinomycetota > Thermoleophilia > Solirubrobacterales > Solirubrobacteraceae > Palsa-465. Next base: position 10,496 of record DATFDC010000170.1, on the reverse strand, counting down.
GACCATCCCTCCCTCGCCGGTGGTCAGCTGCTTGTTGGCGTAGAAGGCGAACACCGCCGGATGGCCGCGTCCGCCCACCGGGATGCCGTCGGCATCGATCGCGCCGAGCGCCTCACACGCGTCCTCGACGATCGGGAGCCCGAGCTTTTCGAACGCGGTCAGGTCGGCCGGGTAGCCGAAGATGTGGACGGGCAGCACCGCGGTCGTGCGGTGGGTCATCGCGGCGGCCGCCGCAGCCGGGTCGAGGTTCAACGTGACCGGGTCGATGTCGGCGAACACGGGCCGGGCCCGCTCGTACACCGCGACGTTGGCGCTGGCCACGAACGAGAACGGCGTCGTGACCACCTCGTCGCCGTCCTTGACCCCGACAGCGCGCAGCGACAGATGGAGGCCGGTGGTGCCGGACGACACCGCGCTCGCGTGGGCCGCGCCCAGCTTCGCGGCGAACGCCCGCTCGAACTCGCCGAGCAGCGGCCCGAGCGAGAGTCTCCCCGAGCGGAGCACGTCGAGCACGCGCTGTTCTTCGAGCTCGCCCAGCACGGGGCGGGCGAGCGGGATGGCTTCGCTCACCGCGCGAACGCCGGTCACGAGCGCTGGGTGGAAGCCGCCTGGTCGCGGGGCCGTCCGGAGACGCGCATCCCGTACTCGAGCGAGTCGACGAGCGCCTCCCACGACGCCTCTATGACGTTCTCCGACACGCCGATCGAGCCCCACACCTGATCGCCGTCGGAGGCGTCCAGCAACACCCGGGTAATCGCGCCCGTGCCCTTGGTCTCGTCGAGGATGCGGACCTTGAAGTTGACCAGGTCGATGTCGCGCAGGTGGGGATAGATCTCGATGAGCGCGTCTCGGAGCGCGCGGTCGAGCGCGTGCACCGGGCCGTTGCCCTCCGCCGTGCGCACGTAGCGCTCGCCGTCGACCCAGATCTTGATCGTGGCCTCGGTCTCGACGCGGCCGTCCGCGCGCTTCTCGACGATCGCCCGCCACGACTCGAGGCGGAACAACGGCTCGTACTCGCCGGTCTCCTTGCGGATCAGGAGCTCGAACGACCCGTCCGCGGCCTCGAAGTGATAGCCGCGATGCTCGAGGTCCTTGACCCGCTCGACCAGGTTGGCGGCCTGTTCGTCCCCGAGCGAGATCCCGGCGTCGCGGGCGCGCGCGTGTACGGTGCCGCGTCCGCTGAGCTCGGAGATCAGGAGCTCGCGCCGGTTGCCGACGACGTCGGGATCGACGTGCTCGAACGTGGCCGGATCGACGTTGACACCGGCGACATGCATGCCGCCCTTGTGGGCGAACGCGTTGCGCCCCACGTAGGGCTGGTCGGGGTCGGGGGTGAAGTTCAGGAGCTCGTCGAGGAAGTGCGCGGCCTGGGTGAGTGACGCGAGCTGCTCGTCGGTCACGCACTCGTGGCCCAGCTTGAGCTGGAGGTTCGGGATGATCGTGACCAGGTTCGCGTTGCCGCAGCGCTCCCCGTAGCCGTTGATCGTCCCCTGCACGTGGGTGGCGCCCTGCTCGACCGCGGCCAGCGAGCAGGCCACCCCGCATCCGGCGTCGTCGTGGCAGTGGATGCCGATCCGGGCACCCGTGGGTGCGAGGGCTGCGGCGACGTCGGCGATCGCAATGCCGATCTCGGGCGGCAGCGTGCCGCCGTTGGTGTCGCAGCACGTGATCGTGTCGGCCCCGGCCTCGGCCGCGGCCTTGATGCACCGGATCGCATACCCGGGGTCGTCGGCGAAGCCGTCGAAGAAGTGCTCGGCGTCGTAGATCACCCGCTTGCCCTGGGCGACCAGGAACGCGACCGACTCGGCGATCATGCGGAGGTTCTCGTCGCGGTCGACCTTGACGACCTTCTCCAAGTGCAGACCCCACGTCTTGCCAACGATCGTGCATACCGGCGTCTCGGCGGCGGCGAGTACCTTGAGGCCGGGGTCTTGGTCGGCTTTCGTGCCGCGTCGACGGGTCATCCCGAACGCGGCGATCTGAGCGTGGCGCAGCGACTCGCGGCTGAGCAGGTCGAACAGCTCGATCTCCTTGGGGTTCGAGCTCGGGAAGCCCGCCTCGATCAGGTCGATGCCGAGCTCGTCCAGACGATGCGCCACCCGCAGCTTCTCCTGCGCGGACAGCGACATCCCCTCCCCCTGCATGCCGTCGCGGAGGGTGGTGTCGTAGAGCTCGATATGAGTCATGCCGTCTTGGTCGGGACGGCGACCAGGTCGAGCCACTCGGTGTAGCGCGCGTCGCGGCCATGGAGCGCGTCGCCGAACACGCGCTGGAGCTCGCGGGTCACCGGACCGGGCTCACCGCCGCCGATCGCGTGGTCGTCGATCTCCCGCACCGGCACGAGCTCGGCCGCGGTGCCGGTCATGAACACCTCGTCGGCCAGGTAGAGCTCGGCCCGGGCCAGGTCGCGCTCGATCACCTCATAGCCCAGGTCCTTGGCGATCTGGATGACCGACTTGCGGTTGATCCCGTCGAGGATGCCCGCGGTCTGCGGCGGTGTGTAGACGACCCCCTCGCGGACCACGTAGATGTTCTCGCCCGAGCCCTCGCAGACGAAGCCGTGCGAGTCGAGCAGGATCGCCTCCTGGTAGCCGGCCTTCGACGCCTCGATCTTGGCCAGGACACTGTTCAGGTACTGGCCGCTTGCCTTGGCGTGGGGGATCAGCGCGTCGTGCGGGATCCGCCGCCAGCTCGCCACCTTGGCCCGAATGCCGCTCAGGTTGCCTTCCTCCCCCAGATAGGCGCCCCACGGCCACACGGCGATCGAGACCTCGACCGGCGCGTCCAGCGGGTAGAGGCCCATCTGGCCGTAGCCACGAAAGACGATCGGCCGTATGTAGCACTCGCGCAGCTCGTTGGCGGCGATCAGCTCGTGGGTGGCGTGGCGCAGCTCCTCGAGCGTGTACGGGATCGGCATGTAGTACAGCTCGGCCGACTTGAACAGGCGGTCGAGGTGGTCCTGGTGGCGGAAGATCCCCGTGCCCTTCGGGGTCTCGTAGGCGCGGATCCCCTCGAACACCCCGGTCCCGTAATGGAGCCCGTGCGTGAGTACGTGAACCTTCGCGTCCTCCCAGGCAACCATTTCGCCGTTGTGCCAGATGAGGTCCGCTGTTTCCACGACTGCTCCTTACAGGTGTTTGAGGACTGCCTGGGTGGCCTCTTTCGTAGTTGCCGTGCCCCCCAGGTCGGGTGTGCGCAGCCCCTCGGCCAGCGCTTGCTCGACAGCCGATTCTACCGCCGCCGCCTGGGCCTCCAATTGGAGTCCATGGCGGAGCATGAGCGCGGCGGAGAGGATCATCGCCAGGGGGTTGGCCTGGCCGGTGCCGGCGATGTCCGGGGCGGATCCGTGCACGGGTTCGAACACCCCCGGAGTGCCGGGATCGCCCAGCGAGGCGCTGGGGAGCATGCCGATCGAGCCGGTGAGCATGGCCGACTCGTCGCTAAGGATGTCGCCGAACATGTTCTCGGTCAGGATCACCTCGAAGTGGCGGGGGGCGGCGATCAGCTTCATCGCGGCGTTGTCGACCAGGATGTGCTCGAGTTCGATGTTGGGGAACTCGGTGGTGTGGAGGTCTCTCACGACCTCCCGCCAGAGGCGGCTGGTCTCGAGGATGTTGGCCTTGTCGACGCTGGTGACCCGTGACCGGGCGGTGTTGAAGGCCACCCGCGCGATCCGCTCGATCTCGCCGCGCGTGTAGACGCAGTCGTCGGACGCGCGATCGGCCGTGCGGGTCTTCGCGCCGAAGTAGATCCCGCCGGTCAGCTCGCGCACCACGATCATGTTCGTGCGCTCGATCAGTTCGCGCTTGAGCGGGCTCGCGTCGTACAGGGCGGGAATCGGCTTGACCGGTCTGAGGTTCGCGAACAGGTTCAGTCCCTTGCGCAGGCCGAGCAGGCCCTGCTCGGGGCGGGGCTTGTCGGGGTCGGTGGTGTCCCATTTCGGGCCGCCGACCGCGGCCAGGAGGACTGCATGCGAGTTCTTGCAGGCGGTGAGGGTCTCGTCGGTGAGGGCGGTGCCGTGGGCGTCGATCGAGGCGCCGCCGAACGGGTGCTCCTCGGTGTCGAGCTCGGCGCCGACGGCGTTCAGGACTTCGAGGGCGGGCGGCATGATCTCGGGACCGATGCCGTCGCCGGGCAGGAGGATGATTTTCGGGGCCATAGCGGGCCCGGACGCTACCAGTGCAGTTGCGCAAGGAGCGGTGAGTGATCTGACAGCCCTGCGTTCTGGCGCCACTCGTGCAGGTACTCGACCGCGTCGGCTTTGACTTCGCTGGACACGATGAGGTGGTCGAGGCGGTAGCCGCCGCCCCATCGCTGCCACTGCCAGCTGAGCTCGCGGCGCTCGTAGCCGTGGAGGGCTCTGAAGGCGTCTTTGAACCCGAAGGGTTCGAGGCCCTTGATGAGGGCGAGCTCGGCCTGGTCCCAGCGCTCCCCTCGCTCGGGCCGGAGGTGGCCGCGGTTCGTGCGGGCGAAGGTCCAGACGCGGCCGTCGGGGTGCTCGCGGCGGGGCGTGTTGAGGTCGCCGCACAGGGCGGTCGGGCGGTTTGCCGCTGCGGCCAGGTGGGAGTGGATCGTTTCGTGGGTGCGCACCTTGACCAGGTTGGGCTTGGGGCTGATCGGCGAGTGGAGGTTGACCAGGTGCAGACCCTCGGTATCGGTGGCGAGCACCCGCTCGGGCCAGGGCAGGTCGCCGTCGATGTCGATTTCGGTGAGGGGCGTTCTCGCCGCCGTGAGGACGCTGAGCCGGCGGTCGGGGTCGCCGGGCGGCGCGCCGGACTGCGCCAGCGCGACGTGGGGCCAGCCGGCTGTTTGCAGGGCGGCCGTCCAGGCGTTGGCGGTCGTCGGCCTTATCTCCTGGAGGCAGACCAGGTCGGGGGCGAGCTCCGCGATCAACTCGGCCTGCTCGGGCTGGCGCTTGAGCCGGCCGGCGACGTTCCAGGACAGCAGGGTCATCCCCATGGCACGACGCTCCCCCGTGCATATCTCGCCAAACCCACCCGCCGTGATCGGACCCGTGCAACGTAAGCGCCTCCAAGGCGCTTACGTTGCGGTCAGCGCGGGGCTCAGGGGGAGTTTTGCGGGTTTTGCACCCCCGGGGGGTCCTGCTCCGCGACGGCGAGGAGCAGAGCCGTGGCCAGGAGCACGGGCAGCGTCACCAGGTGGTACGCGAGGTCGATCGCGGCGCCACCGTCGACCGTGAACGTCAGGCCGAGCAGGAAGCCGATGATCGCGAATCCGACGGCCGACAAGGCGGCCCGGCGGCTCCGGGCGACCGACCCGCCAAGAAGGACCACGCAGATGAGCGCCTCAGGGATCCCCGCCCCGTCGGATCCGCTGCCGCCCGATTCTACGTGGAGCGCGCCGATCAGGTGCAGCGTCGCGAACACGGCGAGCGACAGCGCCACCAGGCGCATGAGGACGACCGTAAGTGGACGCGCCGGCCGGCGGCGATCCGCCGGCCGGCGCGGCGTCACGGCAGCGCTCATGAGCGCACCTCCGATGGATCCCCGGGGCGGGCGGGGCGACTCTCGGAGACTGGGTGCGGACGATCGGCGCGGGACATCGCCGACGGCCACCAGTTCCACCGGCCGAGCAGGATCACGGTGGCGGGCACGAGCAGCGTGCGGACCAGGAACGTGTCCATGAGGATGCCGGCGGCCAGCCCGAGCCCGATCGCGCGCACCTGGCTCGCTCCGGCCCCCGAGCTGGCCACGGTCAGCACGATGAACGTGCCGCCGAGGATCAGCCCGGCCGAGGTCACCGTCGACCCGGTCCGCCCCACCGCGCGAACCACCGCGTCGCGCAGGGGCAGCGAGCGCGCCTCCTCGCGGATGCGCGTCATGACCAGGATGTTGTAGTCCTCGCCGAGCGCGAACAGGAACACGAACATCAGGAACGGCAGGATGAAGCTGATCCCGCTGTCGCCTCCGATCGTGATGAACGCGAGCGTGGCGACGCCCAACGCGGCCAGGTAGGAGAGCACCACGCTGACGATCAGGTACAACGGCGCGACGAGGCTGCGGAGCACGAGCGCGAGCAGCAGCCCGATGGCCAGCACGGCGATCGGGACGATCACGCGCAGGTCGTGGTTGGCCGTGGTGCTGATGTCATACAGCGCCGCTGCCTCGCCGGCCACGCCGCTGTCGACCGCACCCGACCGCGTCGCGGCGGCCGACACGGCATCCCGGATGGCCGGCGTGGCCTTCATGGCCTGCGTCGACTGCTGGCCACCCGCGCGCAGCGCGGCAGCGAACTGGACGATCCGTCCGTCCGCAGAGACGAACTGCGAGGTCGCCCGGTAGGCGTCGTACTGCGCGCGAGGCACGCCGAGCGATGCCGGCTCGCGTACGGGCAGCCGCCCCGGCGGGCCCAGCTCGGCGTGCAGCCGAGTCAGTTGCGCAGGGGACAAACTGGTGCCGTTCGGATCGAGCGGACCCGTGAGTGCCGTGAACCGCCCGGACGAGCGCAGAGATTCCAAAGCTTGCACGATCGGCTGCGGGCTCTGCCACACCGATCGCCGGTACGCCAAGACCAGGTTCGCCGGGTTGCTGCTGGTCTGCGGGAAGTGCGCGGACAGCGCCGCGTTTCCGGCCGCGGCGTCGCTGCCCGACGGCGCGTTCGTCGCTCCTCCGAACCCCGACGAGCTGAAGCCGAGCGCCGCGGCAGCCAGCGCGAGGAACATGACCAGGCCGGCCCCGAGCGTCAGCGCGGGGCGGCGCACGAGGCGAGCGGCGATTCTGCCCCACAGGCCCTCGCGCTGGGGCCCGGGCTCGATCCGCACCGGCCAGAACACCGCCCGGCCGAAGATGGCCAGCAGCGCCGGGAGCAGCGTGAGTCCGATGGCCAGCATGATCGCCATGCCCACCGCCAGCGGCAGACCGAGGTCGTGATAGAGCCCGAAGCTGGCCAGAAGCAGGGTCAGCAGCGCCAGGATCACCGTCCCGGCCGACGCGCTGATCGACTCCCCCACGCGCACGAGCGCTCGGACCACGGCCTCGTGACCGCCATGACCGCCCCGCAGCTCCTCGCGTACGCGGAAGACGAGGAACAGGCCGTAGTCAGTGCCCGCGCCGAGCAGCAGCACGATCAGCAGCACCTGGGTGATCGAAGAGATCTTCACCCCGTGGGCGCCGAGCTCGCCGATCACCCGCGTGGAGATCAGGAGGGCCAGCCCGGCCGGCAACAGCGTGATCACCGCGGCCAGCGGGGCCCGGAACACGAACAGCAGCAGCACCACGATGAACAGGATCGAGAAGAGCTGGATCTCGTTTCCGGACTTGTTCGAGCTGGCCTGGTTGGCCACCGCGGTGGCGATCTGGCCGGCCGGGTGCAACTGCAGCCCCGCCGGCGCGCCGACCCGTCCGAACGTCCCCTGGAGCGAGGAGATGATCGCCTTCGCGCTCGAGATGTCGTTGCGGGCCGCCTCGACCCGCACCCTCAGCTGCGCGGCACGGCCGTCGGCCGAGAGCACGGGGCCCTGGACGGCCAGGACGCCGTCCACCTGGCGGGCGGACGAGGCCTCGCGGGACAGCGCGGCGAGATCCTGCGACGTGAGGCCGGAGCCACGCGACCCGACCACGAGGATGTAGCCGGTCCTGCTCGAGCCGAGGAGCGGCGCGGCGAGGTTCGCCGCCCGCGAACTGGGGGCGCTGGCGGGCAGGAACGCGCTGTTGTCGTTGTTGACCTCGCTGCCCAGCGAGGGAAACGCGCCGCTGACGACGACCGCGGCGAGCAGCCACAGCACCACGACCAGCCAGCGGAAGCGAACGATCATTCGAGCGACGGTCTCGAACGTCCGGTCAATCGAGAATCGGGTCATGCGGTAATGGTCGGCAGCCGCCCGCGATGTGTCGTCCCCCCATAGGGGGAGATTTCGCGTCCCTCACGGTGAGGTCAGATCCCTCTTGAGGGGGACGATCCGGCACCCCCGCCCCGGTACGCTCAAATCAACGTGACCACAGCACCCGAAGCCCGGTTGCCGTCGGCCGCCAGGCATTGGCTGCTTGACGGCGCGATCGCCCTCGCAGCGTTCGGCGCCACGGTTGGGCTGCTCTCGCACGGGCTGGGCAGCTCGGGGAACGTCACGCACCATCTCGACGCGCTCGGGATGCTGCTGGCCGCGGCTTCGTCGTTTCCGCTGCTCGTGTGGCGGCGCGCACCGCTCGCCGTGTTCGTGCTGACCACCGCGGCCAGTGCGGCATCGATGGCGCGCGGCTACCCCGGCGGGCCACCGGTGGGACCGACGGTCGCGCTGTATCTGCTCGCCGCGAGTCGCGACGTCAGTTGTCCCTGGACGCGGCAGACCACCGAGGTAGTGGTGGTGATGTTCTGTGTGCACGTCCTCGCGTTCGGGCTGGGGCACGACCAGGTGCCCGAGGTGCAGATCGCGTTCGGTGCGGTCGTGTGGGGGCTGGCCTGGTTCGCCGGCGAGCGCACCCGGCTTCGGCGCCAGCAGCTGTCCGAGCTCGAGGAGCGCGCGCGGCGCGCCGAACAGGAGGCGGTCAGGGAGCGCCGCCTGGCTGTGGCCGAAGAGCGAGCCCGCATCGCTCGCGACCTGCACGACTCGGCCGCGCATGCGATCAACGTGATCGCGGTGCAGGCCGGCGCCGCCCGCCTGTGGCAGGAGCAGGATCCCGGGCGCTCGCGCGCCGCGCTCGAGACGATCGAGGACGTGGCGCACCGCACGGTGGCCGAGATCGATCAGATCGTCCACTCGCTGCGCGACGAGCACACCGCCTCGACAAGCCGCGTCGAGCCCTCCCCCGGCCTGGCCGCGTTCGATTCGCTCATCGCCCAACACAGCTCGGCCGGACTCCCGGTCACGTTCGCCACCCGGGGCGAGCCGCGGCCGCTCGGCGGAGCCGTGGACCGAGCCGCGTACCGGATCCTCCAGGAGGCGCTGACCAACTGCGCCCGGCACGGCGCCGGCGACGCCAGCGTCGAGCTCGCGTTCGGCGTCCACGCCCTGGAGCTGACGGTCGCGAACGCGGTCCGCCCCGACGCGCCCGTCCGGGCCAGCCTCAACGGCGGGCACGGCCTGGTCGGGATGTGCGAGCGGGCCGCTCTGCTCGGCGGCGAGCTCGAGGCCGGCCGGCGCAACGGCGCCTTCCGCGTGCACGCCCGCCTTCCCTACGGCGAGGCCGCATGACCACGGTCCTGATCGCCGATGACGACCATCTGATGCGGGCCGGCCTGGTCGCCGTGCTCGAGTCAGACCCGGAGATCGAGGTGGTCGGCCAGGCCTCGACCGGGCGCGAAGCGGTCGCGCTGACCCGCCGGCGCCAGCCGGACGTGGTGCTGATGGACGTCCAGATGCCCGATCTCGACGGCATCGCCGCCACGCGCGAGCTGACCGGCGCCTCGCCGGTCGCCCACGTGCTGATCCTGACCACGTTCGAGGAGGACGACTACATCTTCGGCGGCCTGCGGGCGGGCGCGTCGGGCTTCCTGCTCAAGCGCACCCGGCCCGAGGAGCTGATCCGGGCCGTCCATACGATCGCGGCCGGAGAGTCGCTGCTCTCCCCGTCGGTGACCCGGCGCGTGATCGACCGCATGGCCGGCCACACCGGACCGCAGATACCGGCCGACGAGTCGGCGATCGAGGACCTGACGCCGCGGGAGCGCGAGGTGCTCGAGATGCTGGCGGGCGGCCTGTCGAACGCCGAGATCGCGGCGGCGCTCGTGATCGAGGAATCGACGGTCAAGACGCACGTCAAGCGGATCCTGATGAAGCTGGAGCTGCGCGACCGGGTGCAGGCGGTGATCTTCGCCTACGAGCACGGGCTCGTGCCGAGCCGAGCTACCCCTTCCGCGCGGTCATGTTGAGCCGGACGTAGTCGAGTACGAACGGCTCACCCGACCGCTCGAGCACCTCGTCGACGAACGGACCGCGCAGGTTGTCGGGGAGCGGGTCGAGATGCCGGACCAGACAGACGGTCTGGATGAAGGCCCGAGGATCCTCCGGGGTGACCGACTTGGGTTGCAGCCAGGTGTGCACGTCGCTGAAGCCGGCCCGTTTCAGCCGCTCCGCGGTGTCGGTGTCGGTCGCGTAGTTCCACGGCCGCTTCCAATCGGTGAAATACGGGGCGAACGGCTCCTCGCCCGCCACGGTGTCGGCCAGGGTCCGGAACGCGTCGATGTTCCCGCGCCCGCCGCACTGCGCGACCAGTTGACCGCCGGGCTTCAGTGCGCGGTGGAGGGCGGCGAACAGCCCATCGTGATCGTGGATCCAGTGAAAGGTGGCGTTCGAGAAGGCCGCGTCGGCCGGCTCGGGAAGCGACAGCTCGACCAGGTCCTGGCACAGCGCGGTGACCCGGTCGCCGAGCGCGGCGGCGGTGTGCTCGACCATCGACGGAGCGACGTCGACCGCGTACACGCGACCCTCCGGGACGAGGTCGACCAGCAGCGCGGTGACCCGGCCCGACCCGCACCCAGCATCGAGCACGGTCTCGTCGCCGCTCAGCTTCAGCCGCTCGAGCTGCTCGCGCGCCCACCCG
>DATFDC010000169.1:0-15445 GCA_035252415.1 Solirubrobacteraceae bacterium | reverse complement strand
CGCCGCGCGGACTCCGCGATCAGGCCCGGCGACGAGGTAATGGCCAACGAACGCGAGCTCGGTGCCGGACGGGTAGGCCATGAGCCGGGAGCCGTCGTACGCGCCGGCGGGTGTGGCGCCGGCACGGTTGACGAAGGCACGCGCCCGCGCGGCCTGGGCAACCTCGAGCACGACGAGCGGCTGCACGGACCCCTCAGGACCCGCGATCAGCGCGACCGACGCCTGCTTGCCAAGCCAGGGCCGGACCTGGGTAGCGAAGTCGGCGCTGCTCGATCCGCCGACCAGCGCGTCCAGCCGGTTCAGGGCGGCCATCTGAAGCAGCGGCCAGTCCGGGAAGCGTGCGGCCATCCTGCGCGCGTCCGAGACAGCCGGGCGGCCGGGGTCGGTGGACAGGCTGACGTAGGCCAGGGCGTTGGCCGGGACGATCGTGGCGGCGCCTGTGGCGGGCGGGACCGGGCCCGAACCGGCCGTGGCCAGGACAAGAGCCGCAGCCACCGCGAGCGCGGCGACCAGCAGCCCGCAGACCAGGGCCAGGCGCCGCCGGAGATAGCGGGGGGACGCCGCCGCTGAAGGCGGCTCTCCCGGAGCACGCCGGCCACGTCGAACCGGGCCATCCGGAACGAGAGCAGGCGGTCGCACGACGGTCGACATCGCACGAAGAAATGAAGCAGTTTCAGCCGGTTTATGCGCCGGTTCAGGCGGACAAGCGCTCGCGCTTCTGTCGTCGGTTCGGGTGGTCTGGAGTCAGCTGCCTGAACCGCGGGTTCCGGCGGCCGCGCGCCGGCCCGGGGCGCGCCGCTCGTTGCGCTCCACGAAGTCGATGATCACCGGCACGCCTTCGAGGTGGTAGCGCTCGCGCAGGCGGTTCTCGACGTAGTACGCATAGTCGCGCGTGACCCGGGGGCGAGAGTTGACCTGAATCGAGAAGCGGGGTGGCCGCTCGCCGGTCTGGGTCATGTAGATCAGCCGCAGGCGATGCCCGCCCCGGCGCGGACCACCGGCCGGCGGCTGGCGGGCGCTGACCACGTCGGAGAGGAAACGGTTGAGCTGCGGCGTGGGGATACGTCCCGCGCTGCGGTCCGAGAGCGCGATCGCCTCGACGAGCAGCCGCTGCACGTTGCGTCCGGTCTTGGCGCTGGCGGTGAGCACGCGCGGGCGCAGCCGGAGCTTCTGGTGTACGCGGGCGCGCTCGTGGTCGAGGTCGACCTCGTCGGCGGCGGCGAGGTCCCATTTGTTGAGGACCAGCGCGGTGGCGCATCCGCTGCGCATGGCCAGCTCGGCCACCCGCAGGTCCTGCGCGGTGATGCCCTCGGTGGCATCGCACACCACGAGCGCGACATCGGCCCGTTCGGCGGCGCGGCGAGAGCGCAGCGCGGTGTAGTACTCGAGCGACTCGCCCACCTTGGCCTGCCGGCGCAGCCCGGCGGTGTCGACCAGGACCAGCCGGCGGCCCTCGAACTCGATCGGCAGGTCGATCGCGTCGCGGGTGGTCCCGGCCACCGGTGAGACGATCACCCGCTCAGCGCCGGCGAACCGGTTGACCAGCGAGGACTTGCCGACGTTGGGGCGGCCGATCACGGCCATGCGCACCACGTCGGGCTCGGTTTCGTCCTCACGGTCCGGGTCGGGCGGGACGAGTTCGACGATGCGGTCGAGCAGGTCGCCGGTGCCGAGGCCCTGCGCGGCCGACACGGCGATCGGCTCGCCCAGCCCGAGCGCGTGGAACTCGGCGGCCAACGGGATGTCGCGTACCGAGTCGATCTTGTTCGCGGCCACTACAGCCGGGAGCGGACTGCGTCTGATCAGGTCGGCCACCTCGTGATCGCCGGGGCGCAGGCCGGCGCGGGCGTCGACCACGAGCACCGCGGCGTCGGCGTCGGCCAGGGCGGCCATGACCTGGTCGTGCACGGAGCGCGCCAGCTCAGCCCGGTCGTCGAGGTCGACCCCGCCGGTGTCGATCAGCGTCAGCGAGCGGCCGTTCCAGTCCGTGGAGAGCTCCTTGCGGTCACGGGTCACGCCGGGGCGCTCGTGCACCACCGCCTCGCGCGACTCGGTGAGCCGATTGACCAGCGAGGACTTTCCGACGTTGGGATAGCCGACTACAGCGACCTTCATGGCGGACCCGAGGGTACTTTGCCCTCGGGTCCGCCTGAGGTCCGGTGACTCGGAGGTACTTGGAAAGCGCTAGCCGGTCGGCAGGTCGGTGCCGGCCCCGGCGCAGTAGCCGGCGCCGCCCGCGGAGTCGTTGCTCCACAGGGACTGCACGGCAAAGCGGTCGCCCGCGTTGCCGGTGATGTTCCCCAGCGCGCCCGGGATCGGCTCCGGCGGACCTGTGGCCGTGAGGAGGTTCTCCCCGACCCAGGCGCACTTGTCGCCGTTCTCGTTCGCGTCGAGCGCGTCGTACCAACCGCCGATCTGCTGGGCGCTGGTGCCGCTGCCGAGGACGTCCTCGGCGCCCGGATCGGTGACCGTCTCCTCGATCTCGTGCCCGAGCACGATCGAGAAGCCGTCCAGCTTGCCACGCGCGTCGGTGTTGACCGCGTTCTCGCCGCACACGTTCGCGCCACCGGAATTGATCGCGAGCGCGTAGGGCATGTTCGTCCACGCGATGCCGGCGGGCAGGCCGTTGTAGATGCCGCCCTCGAGGTTCGGCTCGGTGTAGTCGTGGAACGCGCAGTAACCGGTCGACAGCGCGTTCGGGTCGCTGAAGTTCGGCGGCTGCGCGATGATGATGTTCGCGTTGGCCAGGTCGGTGACGCCGAAGTGGCTCACCGCGCGCGCGGCCTCGGCCGCCAGGTCCGTATAGGTATTGGTCGACCCCGGCGGGTTGCTCGAGGAGGTGTTCACCAGGCTCGAGGCATCGTTGGTGTCGTCGACCCAGATGCCGGCCAGCTGCTCGCTCGGGTTCGTGATGGCCTGCTGGGCCCCCGAGGAGTCGGTCTGGTAGTACTGGTCCTGGACGCCGGCCCAATCGGTGCCGCCCATCTGCTGGACGAAGTCAGCCATGTACTTGCCGGCGCCGTCGGGGTCGCAGGCCAGCGTGGCCGTGAACCCGCCCTCGGTCAGGTTCTCGGGCGTGCAGGTTTGGCTCGCCGGGAACGCGCCACTCTCGCCCCAGCCCCAGAACACGAGGTACTCCTTGGGCGTCGTCTGCACGTGGCCGCCGTAGTAGGCCATGTTGCCTGGAACGGGAAGAGTCGTTGCGGGGAACTCCGGCAGCCCGCAGTTCGAGAACGGCGAGGGGAGCGTGCCGGTCTCGGGGCACGGCGGCGCCGGCGGCTGGAGCGATCCCACGGGCGCGAACACATGCTGCTTCCAGATCGCGCGCTGGGCCTGGGCCTCGCGCTTCATGTTCAGCATGAGAATCGGCTTGGCCGATGCGGCGACCGCGCCGCAGCCAAGGATTGCGGCGACCAGGGCGGTCGCGGTGACCCCACGAAGCAAGCTTCTCTTCATCTAGTGACCCTCTGTTCCGCCCCTGCCAGGGCGTCCGATTGGATAGGAGGCGGGGCTCCCATGGCTCCGCGCCCGCGTTATACCCCGCGCGGGCCAAGATCATTCGCGCGTGTTTGGCACTCTTCAGCCGCGGGTGCCGGGCACGAGTCCGGCGATGTGGCGCACGACCTCGTCGAGGGTCATGTGGGTGGAGTCGACCACCACCGCGCCGATTGCCGGCTCGAGTGGTGAGTGCTCGCGGGTGCGGTCGCGCTCGTCGCGGATGGCCTGCTCGGCCAGCACGCGGGCCGGGTCGATCCCGAGCTCTGCCGCACGCCGGCGCGCCCGCTCTTCCGGATCGGCGGTCAGGAACACCTTGACCTCGGCGTCGGGCGCCACCACGGTGCCGATGTCGCGTCCCTCGGCCACCCAGTCGCCCGTATCGAGCAGTCGCCGCTGCAGCTCGACCACGGCCCGGCGAACGTCGGGATTGGCGGCGGCCCGCGACGCGGCCTCGGACACCTCGGGCGCACGGATCTTGTCGGTCACGTCGACCCCATCGACGAGGATTCGATCGCCTTGCGCTTCGATCTTCAACGTCGAAGCTAGTGCCGCCGGCTCCGCGCCACGCTCGGCCGCGGCCAGGGCGACGCTGCGGTACATGGCACCGGTGTCCAGATAGGTGAACCCGAGCTCGGCGGCAACCCCGCGGGCCACGCTCGACTTCCCGGCGCCGGCCGGTCCGTCGATCGCCACGACGGTCACCCGACCAGCTCCGCGACGTGATCGGCAAATCCCGGATAGGACACCTCGGCCGCGTCCATCCCAACGACCTCCACCCCGTCTTCTGACGCCAGACCCGCCACGGCGCCGAGCAGGGCCAGCCGGTGATCGCCGTGGGCGTCGAGCCGCCCGCCGCGCAGACCGCCCGTGCCGCGTACCGCGAAGCCGTCGGGGAGCGCCTCGATCTCGGCACCCAGCCCGCGCAGCCCCTCGACCACGGTGGCGATGCGATCCGACTCCTTGACCCGGAGCTCGGCCGCCCCGCGGACCACGGTCTCGCCCTCGGCGAAGCAGCCGAGCAGAGCGACCAGCGGCAGCTCGTCGATGGCCAGCGGCACCTCGTCGGCCTCGACCGTGGTTCCTTCGATCGGGGCGTTCGTGATGTCGATGTCCGCCACGGGTTCGCCGGCCTGGAACGACCCGGGCTCCTCGCCGTCGGTGAGCACGATCGCCCCCATCCGCTCGATGATGCGCAAGAAGCCGGCTCGGGTCCAGTTGACGCCGACCCGCTCGAGCACCAGCCGGGAGTCGCGGACCAGGACCCCGGCGGCGATCAGGAACGCCGCCGAGGACAGGTCGCCCGGCACCTCGACAAGCGGCAGCTCGAGCTCGTCTGCGTTACCGACGGTCGTCCGACACCCGCCGCCGCTCGCCAGCGGCTTGCGGCTGACCGGGGCGCCGGCCGCGGCCAGCATCCGCTCGGTGTGGTCGCGGCTGGCCACGGTCTCGCTCACGGTGGTGGCGTCGGTGACCAGGCCGGCGAGCAGCACGCAGGACTTGACCTGGGCGCTGGCCACCGGCAATTCGTACTCGATCCCCTGTAGGGGTGCGCCGTGCACGGTGAACGGCGGGTAGCGGCCCTCCCGCGCCTCGATCCGCGCCCCCATGCGCGCGAGCGGCTCGGCGATCCGGTCGATCGGCCGGCGACGGATCGACGCGTCCCCGTCGAACATGAAGCTCCGGCCCTGCTGGAAGGCCAGCCAGCCGGGCAGCAGCCGCATCAGCGTGCCGGCGTTCCCGACGTCGATCGGGCCGGTCGGGGCCATCGCGTTGCGCAGCCCGCAGCCGCGGATCACCAGCTCGGCGCCGCGGTCCTCGACGATCGCCCCGAGCCGCTGGACCGCGGCCAGCGTGGAACGGGTGTCGGCGGCGTCCAGATAGCCCCGGACCCGGACCGGCTCGGAGGCCATCGCCCCGATCAACGCCGCCCGGTGGGAGATCGACTTGTCGGCGGGGACTCTCAGCGACCCGCGCAACGGGCCGGCCGGATCGAAGCGCACGTTCACGCCCGCGCCACCGGGAAGCCGAGCGTGGCCACGAGCTCCTCGGTCCGCCGCGCCTGGTCCTCGCCGGCGATCCACAGCGCGATCACGCCCTCGCTCATGTCGGGAGCCGGGTACAGCGCCATGTCGGTGATGTTGACGCCCGCTCGGCCAAGCTCGAGGGCCAGCTGGGCCACCACCCCGGGCTGGTTGGGCACCGACGCGCGGAGCTCGAACAGCGGCCCGCCGGCGAGCTGCGCCTCGAGCAGGCGGCGACGATCATCGGCCGCGGAGTCGTTCCAATCGGTGACGGCAGCGGCGTCAGCCGCGTCCAGCGCCTCGCGCACGTGAGTGAGCCGCGCGATGGTGTCGTCGATGCCGGCGATCAGCGCATCGCGGTTGGACAGGTAGATGTCGGTCCAGATGCCGCTCGAGGCGCCGGCCACCCGCGTGGCGTCGCGGAAGCTCGGGCCGGTGGCGGGCAGCCGCTCGCCGCCGTCGGCCAGCGTCGTGGCCGCCTGGCTGACCAGCACGTTGGCCAGCACATGCGGCAGGTGCGAGACCGTGGCCAGGATCGTGTCGTGGATCTCGGGCTCGATCGCCACCGGCCGCGCGCCCAGGCTGTGCAGGAGGCGGTGCAGGCGCTCGTAGAGGATCCCCGAGGTGGTCGGCGTCGGGGTCAGGTACCAGGTGGCGCCGTCGAACAGGTCGCCGCGGGCGTGCCGTACGCCGGACGTCTCGGCCCCGGCCAGCGGGTGCCCGCCGACGAACCGCGGGTCATCGAACGCCGCGACGATCGTGCGCTTGGTCGAGCCGACGTCGCTGATCACGGTGTTCGCCGAGGCGGCATCGAGGACCGCGGCCACGACCGGCCTGAGCGCGCCCACCGGCACCGCGACGAACACGGCTTCGGCATCGCTGACCGCGTCGGCGATCTCGGCGCACGCCCGATCGACCGCGCCCCGCTCCAACGCCTCCTCGAGCGCCTGATCGCTCGTGTCGTAGCCGGCGACGGTGGCGCCAAGGCGCTCGCGCGCGGCAAGTCCGATCGAGCCGCCGATCAGCCCGACGCCGACGAGCGCGATGTTCAAGCGGGCGCCGGCCTCAAACCGCGGCGAGCGCCTTCCCCGCGACCGCCGCGGCTTCCTGTACGCGCTCGACGTAATCGGCGAAGTCGTCGGCAAACAGCTGCTGGGGCCCGTCGCAGATCGCCTGCTCCGGGTGGGGATGGACCTCGACGATCAGGCCATCGGCCCCGGCCGCGGCGGCGGCCAGCGAGAGCGGCAGGACCAGGTCGCGCCGGCCGGCCGCATGGCTCGGGTCGACGATCACCGGCAGGTGGGTGAGCTCCTTGAGCACCGGCACGGCCATCAGGTCGAGCGTGAAGCGGTAGGCGGTCTCGAACGTGCGGATGCCGCGCTCGCACAGGATGACGTTGGGATTGCCCTCCTTGAGGACGTACTCGGCGGCCATCAGCAGCTCCTCGAGCGTGGAGGAGAAGCCGCGCTTGAGCAGCACGGGTCGGCCGCTGCGCCCGACCTGGGTCAGCAGCGTGTAGTTCTGCATGTTGCGCGCACCGATCTGGATCACGTCGGCCACCTCGAGGATCGGCTCGATGTCGCGCTGGTCCATCAGCTCGGTGACGATCGGCAGCCCGGTCTCGGCCTTGGCCTCGGCGAGCAGCCGCAGCCCCTCCTGGCCGAGCCCCTGGAACGCGTAGGGCGAGGTGCGGGGCTTGTAAGCGCCGCCACGGAACAGCGTGCCGCCGGCGTCCCGGACCACCCGCGCGGTCTCGAGCGTCTGCTCGCGCGACTCCACGGTGCAGGGCCCGGCGATCATGGCAAAGCTCTGGCCGCCGACCTTGCGGCCGGCGATGTCCAGCACGGTCCGCTCGCCGTGCCTGAACTGCGTCGAAGAGAGCTTGTAGGGCTTGAGGATCGGGACAACGCGTTCGACGCCCGGCGAGCCCTCGAGCTCGAGGCGGGCCACGTGCTCGCGGTCCCCAATCGCGCCAATCACTGTGACCTCCTCGCCTCGGCTGGGATGAGCCCGAGCGCCGACGCTCTGGATCCGATCGACGACGGCCTGGATCTCCTCCTCTGTGGCCGTCGGTTTCATCACGATCATCATCAGCTGTCCTCTCTGGTGCCTGGAAAACGATACGAAAGCGAGCTCGTCGGGTTTCACCCGACCGGGGGGTTTTTCGGCGCTCGGCTCGGCGGGAATGTTCGCCCGCTTACGCGAGCTCGTCCGTCGCGAGAGGGAGCCGGGCGCCTAGCTAAATCGCCAGGCGTAGGCGTACGCGTAGCCGCGGAAGACGTACAGCGCGCGGCTAGGAGTACTCATCGTGCGCGTTTTGTACCAGACGCGGTGCGCGATTCCAAGCACGCCCCCAGCGCGTCCACGAAGCGCTCGTTCTCGGCCGGGGTGCCGACGGTCACCCGCAGCGAACCATCCCGGCCCAGCGACGCTCCGGCTCGGACCAGGACGCCGCGGTCCTTCAGCCCGGAGACGACGTCGGCTTCCTCGATGTCCTCGGGCAGGTGCAGCCAGATGAAGTTCGCGTCGGATTCGGCCACCCACAGCCCGAGTCCGCGCGCTCCGTCCATGAGCTCGGTTCGCCCCGCGATCGTCTCGGTCACCCGGCGCTCGACGTCGTCCTGGAGGCGCAGGGCCTCCACCGCGGCGGCCTGGGCGGCCGAATTCAGATAGAACGGCTGGCGGACCTGGTCGACCGCCACGCGGAAGTCCTCGGCCCCGCACAGCGCGTAGCCGACCCGCATGCCAGCCAACCCGTAGACCTTCGAGAACGTCCGCAGCAGTACGAGGTTGGGGAACTTGCGCAGCAACTCGAGCGATGCATAGGTGTCGCCGAGGGTCAGGGCGAACTCGCAATAGGCCTCGTCGAGGATCACGCACACGTGACTCGGCACGCGGCGCAGGAACGCCTCGATCTCGTCGAGGCCGAGGGCGGTCGAGGTCGGGTTGTTGGGGTTGCAGATCATGACCAGCCGGGTGGCCACGGTGATCTCGGTGGCGAGCGCGTCGAGGTCGTGGCGGTCCTCGTCGTCGAGCGGCACCTCGATCGCCCGCGCGCCCGATGCGGCGCCCAGATGGGGATAGACGCTGAACGCCGGCCAGGCGTAGACGACCTCGGCCCCGGGCTCGAGCAGCGCCTCGCCGGCCGCCAGCAGGATGTCGCAGGAGCCGTTACCGAGCGCGATCCGGCCGGGAGGAATGCCGTAGCGGTCGGCCAGGGCCCGGCGCAGCTCGTGATAGGACGGATCCGGATAGCGGTTCACGCCGCCGAGCACGCGAGCCGCCGCCTCGACGACCGATGGATGCGGGGCGAAGCACGACTCGTTGGAGGCCAGCATTGCCACGTCCGCCCCGAGGTCGTAGCCCGCGGCCAGCGGGTAGACGGGGATCCGGCGGGTGCGAGCGGCGAATTCGAGGGTCATAGCTCTCTCTAGCCTAAGCCTCGCCGGGCGGCGAACTCGAGCGGCATGCCCTTAGCGTAACCGGGGCCGCTACTGGGCCGAGTCCAGATCGGCGCGCAGCACCTGAGCCTTGCCCAGGTAGACGTGCCGGGGCTCGTGGTCGTCGGGAGCGTAGTAGTGGATGAGCACGCGGATCACCTGGGGCAGTGAGCCGGGCACCGGGACCTCCCGCGAGCAGAGCAGCGGGACCCGGTCCAGCCCCAGGTTGCGCGCCGCCACGGCCGGAAACTCCGCGTTCAGATCGTCGGTCAGCGTGAAGATGCAGCTCACCATCGCGTCGGGCTCGAGCGAGTTGCGCTCCATCAACTCGCGCATGAGCTCGTCGGTCGCCGCGAGAATCGCGTCGGCCTGGTTGGCGGTCACGTGATTGGCGCCCCGGAGCGCGAACAGCCGCATGGGAGCGGCAGTGTGCCAGCTAGGAGCGGCTATGTGACGTGCACGACGCTCGAGGTGCCGAGGGTGCGGCCAGCGGCGTCGAGCGCCTGGACGGCGACGTACGGCTGAGTGGCGATCGCGATCTGGGTCTCGAACCCCTGCCTGCTCGTCGTCACCACGGCCTGGAGCGCGTTCGCGGCCGAGCCGGCCAGCACCCGCCACGACGCGACCTGGGTGGCTCCGTTCCAGCTCACGTACACGTTGGCGGTGTTGCCCTGGGTGGTGGTGGCCACGGACGGGGCGCCGGTGGGCTTGCCGACCCACGGGAAGCGATAGGCGCGATAGCTCGAGTTCGAGTCCACGAACCGGGCGTCGAACATCATCTGGCCCTTCGCGTTGTATTCGCTGAAGTACGGCTGCTGGCCCCACCCGACGAACTGGTCGCCGCCGGGCAGCGCCTGGACGTTGCCCTCGAACGCGGCGGCCAGCGCCGGCGAGTGCTGATGCTCCCTGACCAGCTTCGCCGTCTTGCCCGAGCTGTCGAGTCGAACCGTGATCGCGCGCGACTCGGTGTGCACGCGGGGTGGCCCGCCGCCGTCGTCGAACAGGGTGACGGTCGCGTCGGTGTCGGTGTGCAGGCGAACGTCGTGCTGGAAGGCGAACACCGCGTCCGAGCTCAGCTTGTAGCTCGATCTCCGTCCCCCGAGCGTCCACTTGATCGCTCCGGTCTGACGGTCGATGTCGTAGGCCGCCCAGGTGTTGCGAGCCGAGATCAGCAGATCGCCGTTCTGCTGCTCCTGGACCGAGTTGACGTGGAAGTAGTCGAAGGGACCATGGGGGGACTTGGGCATCGCCTCGTAGGTGTCGGTCAGCGGCACGTGATCGAGGCTGTCCCACTGGTAGAGCACCAGGCCGGTCTTGATGTCGATCTCCTGCACGACCGAGTCGAGCACGACCTGTTGGGTTGAGCCGTGCAACGCCGATGCGTTCCAGAACACCGGGTAGAAGGCGGTGATCAGCGCGGTGTCCTCCGAGGAGAGCCGGAACTCGTGCAGGTCGGCGCTCAGGCCGTTGCCGGCGTGCACCACGGCTAGCTGGCGGTAGGAGGAGTCGTAGATCACGTCCTCACCGGCGCCCACCCCGGCGCCCGAGTAGCCCTGCCACCAGGTGAGCACCGGCTTGCCCTGGTATTGCTGGACCCGCAGGTCGGCGGCGATGTTCGGCGGCTTGATCGGCTGGAACCAGACCAGGCCGCCCTGGCCGTTCAGGATCATCACGCCGTTCTGGGTAGGCCCCTGCTGTGGGGTGATGAAGATGTCGCCGGGCGCGGCATTTCCGGATTGCTTGGTCACCTCGACCGCGGGCGGCGTCAGATCCGGGCGCGAGTGGAACGTGAACTCGTCTCCGGGCACTCGGTGGGCCAGATCCAGGGGCTGGACCGGGATCGTTCCCGCCGGGTGCGCGATCGTGAAATGAAACGTGCCGGCGCGCGTCCCCGGGATGTGCAGCTTCGTCCTCACCGTGACCACCTCGCCGGGCGCGAACGGCTTTGTGGGCAGGAAGCTCGCGCCCTGCCCGTCGGAATCCTCGAAGACCCGGCCGGTGTGGCGACCGGAGCTCGAGCCGGTGACGACCACCTGGCCGAGGTGACCGCGTGCCACGCCCCGGAACGTGATCTGGGTCTGCGGCGCGGCCACCCGCGCGCCGGGGATCGGAAACACGCTGACCGAGTCGGTCTCCGATCCGCGTCCGGTCACGGCCAGCGCCGTCAACGTCACGGCGGCGACCACGGCCAGCGCGGCACCAGAGCGCAGGATCCGGCTACGCAACCTCGTACACCGCCGCGCAGCCGAAGCCGTGCGCCGAGCGAATGAGCGGGCCGAGCAGCTTGCGCATGTCCGCGCGCGTCGTGCAATCGGCGAGCAGGAACCGGGCGCCGCTATCGCGCACGAAGTTGCGAGCCTCGGCTGGAGTAAGCGAGCCGTTGAACAGCGCTCGCGAGATCGTGGCCCGGCGCGGGCAGTTCGGCTCCGACCACAGGCAGTTGCCGACGTAGGTGCGCCGGCCGGTGCGGCCCGGCACAGCGGCGCCCAGGTACGGCTGGGTCACGACACTCCCCCGCTCCTTGTTGTGCGCCAGGTAATCGAGCGCGCTTCGCTCATCGCTCTTGATGAAGTTCGCGTTGCCCCGCGTGGGCGCGGCCAGCGTGTGCGCGATCGACAGTTCCTTGATCGTGGTCGGGATCGTGAACAGCGCGACCAGCACCGCACCGATCAGCACCGGGCGCGGGAGCCGGCGCCAGCCGAGCAACTGGAAGCCCTCGACCGCGAGCACAGCCAGGGGCACGGTGATCCCCTGAAAGGCGTGCAGCGGCGTCGCCCCGAGGCTGGTCCCGGACAGCAGGAAGATCGCGAACGCGCCCAGCGGCCAGGTGCGCGTTGCCGCGGCCAGGAACGTCTTGGGCCGCGTGCGGTAGGCGACGAGGGCGGGCAGGAGCAGGGGCACGCAGGCGAGCGCGATCGACCAGAACGAGAACGCGTGCTTGCTGGCGAGCTGGGCGAGCTTCCAGTCGATGTCGGCCTTCCCGAGGATCGCGTAGTAGAGGAGCGGGACGCCGGTCCCGATCAAGGTCGCGGCGGTCAACCGGACATGCTCGCGCCCGTAGCGGCGGCTGGCCAGCATGACCAGCTCGGCCGCCACGACCAGGGCCATCAAGAGCTCGCCGTTCCAGGGATGGAGCAGGCTGGCCAGGCCGCCCAGCAGCCCGGGCAGCCACAGCCGGCGTCCGTTGCCCCGGGCATCCTCATAGCTGACCAGCGACCACACCATCGCGGCGAGCGCCATCAGCCCGAACACGTAGCCCCAGGTGAGGAAGCCCGGGAAGAGATCGCCGAGAACGCTCCAGCTGCCGTACACGAGCGTGAACGACCCGAAGAACAGGGTGAGCACGAGCACCGTCCGGCGCGGCCATACGCCGGCGACGCTCCGCGCGGCATAGGCGCGCACGGCGAAGAAGAAGGCGAGCACGGCGACCGGCTTCCACAGCAACAGCGCGAGCCAGGCCGGCATGCCGAGCGCGGTCAGCCCGCCGGAGATAACCACGGCGGGCTGGAAGTAGTCGGCCGGCGTCGAGTGCAGCACGAACAGGTTCGAGACCAGGAAGTGATGCGAGGCGTCCTTGATCCAGGCCAGGTACTGCATCTGGTCGACGATGTAGACGCCGTCGGTCCCGGTCCAGGTGGCGCCGTCGAACACGACGCGTCCCAGATCGATCGCGAGCACCCACACCGACACCGCAGCGAAGACGATCAGCACGCCTAGCTCGAACCGGTCCAATCGCCGGCGGCGAGGTTCGGTCCTGACGGGGGGTCGGTCGGGCGCGGGCCCTCTACCACCACCGTCGATCAGTTCGATTTCAAGCCTCATTGGCGCGCGGACGCTAACAAGATTCTAATAATCACGGCATAAATCCAGCGAGGAAGTGAGGAACTCGGCTAGCGCCGGACGCGGAAGTCTCGGTGCTCCGGCGGACGGGTCGGGAGTCCGCGGATCCGGCCCGGCCGCGACACGGCCCTTCCCGTACTCGACCGTCAGGGCTGGCTGCGCGTAACACGGGCCGTCGCCGGGCGGTCGCTCTAGCTATACCAAGATAGCTTGCCCTGAAGCGTTTGCGAGGCCTGACCGGCCGACCCGCCCAGCGGGTTGAAGTGGATCAGGTGGAAGAACTTGGGCGCCGAGGGCAGGAACACCAGGACGAGGAACACGCTCAGCGCGAGCGCGGTCCGCCGGAGCCGCACGCTCGAGGACAGCGCGGCGAGCGGCAACACCCAGATCACGTACCACGGCATCACCCAAGCCAGGCTCGCGATCAGCGCCACCGTGGCCCACCCGGCGTCGGTGATCCAGTCACCACGACGGCGAATCAGAAGCACGACGGTCACGATCAACGCGAGGTTGGCCAACCGCAGCACTCCGGAGGTGCCCCCGCCCACACCGATGAAGTAGCCGAACAGGTTCGGGAAGCTGAACGGCGTGAGCAGCGTGCTCTGGTCCGAGAGGTTGGGCAGCGAGAAGCCGAACAGCAGGAGGCTCATCACGATCAGCGGGACCGCCGCCAGCACCACCCCGACGATCACGTCGCGGACGCGACGGCGAACCCGCCACGCGGCCGCGAGCAGGAACGGCAGCAGCAGCACCGCGCTGAACTTGATCCCCACGGCGAGCATCAGGGTCGCGCCCGCCGCCCGGTCGCGGCGGGCCTGGAGCAGCGCGACCGCCCCGATCGCCGGCACCAGCATGAAGAAGTCGTTGTGGAACCCGCCCACCGCGTAGACGAGGTAGATCGGGTTCAGGCCGATCAGCACGGCCGCGTAGCGCGGGTCGCGCCCGCTGCGCCGCAGGCACGTGCAGACGATCGCGATCAGCGCCAGGCTGAGCGCCACCGTGACCGACTTCACGATCCAGTAGGCGACCGGGATCGGCAGGAAGGCCAGCGGATAGCTGAGCGCGGTGAACAACTCGCCGTACGGGCTGTGCAGGTTGAGCCAGGTGGCGAGGTGGAAGATCGGGTCGTGCATCTCCTGCCCGATCACGTGGGTGTACGGGTTCAATCCGTGCAGGCCGCCCAGGCGCGCGTACCCCAGGTAGTTGCCCATGTCCGTGAGCTGGAACGGCGGGCCGAGCAACAGGATCACGTGCGCGGCGACGATGCATGCCGCGATCATCCGCATCGACAATGTCCGCAGCGCTCCCAGCGCGACGATGTAAGAGGCGAGCAGGATCAGGATCAGGGCGGTCAGCGAGTAGTTGGTCGCGTGGGCGCTGACCGAGAAGCCGGGGATCAGGTGATACAGCGGCCCGGCTTCCCAGGAGGCGAAGATCTGGCTGGAGCGCGGGACGAGGATCGTCGGGCCGTGGGTCGAGAACAGGACCATGACCAGCAGAACCAGCGTGATCGAGCCGAGGGCGATCCTCCCCGCCCGCGGGCCGAACTCCCGCTCCGGCCAGCGCAGCCAGGTCGGACGGCGCAGCGAGGACAGGCGGGGAAACGCGACCGGAGCGTCGGTCGAGGCGGCGGTCGCCGCGAGCACACGCGGGGCCGCGGCGCTCGAAGCGAGCGCCGAGGCGTCTACGTGACTTGAGTCCTCTCGCATCGGTCGGAAATAGTGCCCGGTGACGGCACTGATCCGGGTCTGCGCCGATTGAAATCTGGTTAAGAGGTGAGACCCGGCTCTCACCAGACGGTAGCGGCCTGGGGCCTTATTAACATGCGGCGCGTGAGCGTCGGCACGGCGCCAGGAGACCTGCGCCACCCCGGGCCCGCGCTGACCGCGCGTGCCCGCCTGCTCGCCAACCCCGCTGTGACCGCGGTTGCCGCGCTGACCGTGCTCGGCGCGATCCTGCGCTTCTACCGCCTCGGGCATCAGGGCTTCTGGTTCGACGAGGGCAACACGGCGCTGCTCGTCCACCTCTCGCCGGGCAAGATGCTCGGGCTGATCCCCCAATCCGAGTCCACTCCCCCGCTCTACTACTGCGTGGCGTGGCTGTGGGCGCGGGTCTTCGGTTACGGCGAGGTCGGGCTGCGCTCGTTGTCGGCGGTGTGTGGGGTGCTCCTGATCCCGGTCGTCTACGGCGCCGGCGCTCGGTTGGTCTCGCGCCGCGCGGGGATGATTGCTGCCGCGCTCGCGGCGTGCAGCCCGCTGCTGATCTGGTACTCGCAGGAGGCGCGCTCCTACCAGATGCTCGCGCTGCTCTCGAGCCTGTCGCTGCTCGCGTTCGCCTACGCGCGTCGTGAGCCGACGCCACGCGTGCTGGCGGCGTGGGTGATGGCCTCGGCGCTCGCCCTGGCCACCCATTACTACGCGGTGCTCGCGGTCGTGCCCGAGGCGCTGTGGCTGCTGTGGGTCCATCGCCGGCGGCGCTCGGTGCAGGTCGCGTTCGGAGTGGTCGGCGTGTGGGGCCTCGGCCTGATCCCGCTCGCGATCAGCCAGCACGGGACCGGCCGCGGCAACTGGATCTCGTCCGCCCCGTTCAGCCGGCGGCTCGGTCAGATCGTCCCTCAGTTCGCGAGCGGCTTCACCGGGCCCGCGC
>DATFDC010000168.1:0-5945 GCA_035252415.1 Solirubrobacteraceae bacterium | reverse complement strand
AGCTCTCGCGCGGCGCTCATCCCGAGAGCCCGATCACGACCTGGTCACCGGCCTTCAGCCCACCATCGATCGGGTGCACGACCTCGTGACCCGCGAACGCGAGCCCCGCCCGCACGGGCACCGACACCCGCCGTGAGCCGTGCACCACGGTGACCGATGACGCACCGGACGCGTCGGTGATCACCGCCGACACCGGCACCACCCACTGCAGGCCTGCCGCCTGGCCGGTGTGGATGTGCAGCGCCATGTTCTGGCCGACGTACCGCGCCGCCGCGGCCTGATTCATGGGCACGAGCGTCAGCGTCGCGCCCGGGCCGCCACCCGGCGCGCCGCCCGGTCGTTTCGCGCTCAGCCGGATCGCAAACGACCCGTTGCTCAGATCAGACGTCGCTCGTCCGGTCGCGCCGATTCTCAGCAGGCTCGCGGTGTTCACATCGGTCGAGGCCTGAAACGAGAATTGCCCCGATCCGAGCTTGGCCAGCGGCTTGCCGCTCGCGATCGTCTGACCGAGATGCGCCACGGACACCACGGTCACCGGCAGCGTCGGTGTGAGCAGGATCTCCCCCAGCGGAACCGTCGCGTACTGCTTGGGCCGGGCCTTGTGCTTGGCGCGCGAGCCGCCCCCGGGACCCGGCGCGGTCATCGGCGAATAGCCCGCCTGCTCATACAGGGCGGCGACCGCCGCGGCCGTTCCGGCTCCGTAGGTGCCAGACGTGTCGGAACCGACCGAGTATCCGGCCGCCTCGAGCGCCGCCTGCAGTTCCGTCACCTCGACGCCACTGCTGCCGATGCTCATGGTCGAGTAGGCCGGGATCCGGCCCCTCAGCACGAACACAGGCCGTCCCGCGACCGCCGCGATGAAGCTCCCGTCGGTGACCCGAGCGCCGGGGGCGGTCCCGACCGCGGTCACGACCGACAGGTCACCCGACAGGTCGCCCGGCACCCCAACCGAGATCGCGCCGCCATCGGTCAGGGTTCCGCGCAGCACCACGGTCGTGCGCGCGTGCGTCAACACCACCGGCGCGGTCAGCACCGACGCCGCCGGCGGTCGCGCCCGCGCCGCCTGTTGCGCCGGCGTCGATACCCCCCGGCCGATCAGGAACGCGACGACGCCCACGACGACCGTCAAGGCCAGCACCGCCCCGACCACCATTCCACCCCGCCGACGCAGCGGGGTGCCGCGATCGTCTTCGCGCCCGGGGCGCCGCCGCGCGATCAGCCGCTGACGCCCGCTGGTCATGACACTCCCACCGCCAGCTTGATCCCATACTGGCGCTCAAGCGAGGCCACCTGCGTGTTGACCTGGCTCTCGAGCGCTGACAGAGCGTTCGCGTTCTGCGCCAGGAACGCGGCGCGGCGGCCGTTCAACAGCGCCGTCGTCTCGTTGATCACCTTCGCCCAGCACGCGGCCAGAACCCTCGCTCCCTTGGCCTGCACCGCCTGCACCTTCGCGCTATCCGCGCTCGAGGACGAGAGCGGCCCAATCTGACCCTGCAACCGTCCGTACAAGCTCATCACCGAGGTAGCCGCGACCCCGTGGGCAGCGCTGCACGTCGCTGCCTTCTTGCTCAGCGCCCGAATCTGCGCCGACCGGCCAACCTGGTTGACGACGTTGAACCAGCCGGAGTTCAACTGCGCGAACTTCGCCGATCCGAACAGCGGAGTCTTCCTCTGCGTGGAACGGAAGCAATGCATGATCCGCGCCTGCCACGCCCGGCGCTCCGGCGCGCTCATGCCGCTCTGCTGACCGAAGAACGGCACGCCGCCGCCGACGAACAGCCCGAGGTCGTGGCTGGCCTCGATCGCGGGCAGGTTCGGAAACTGCGGGTTGCCCAGATCGTTCGGAGGCCCACCTGCCCCAAATGCCGGGGCAGAGAAGCCGTCGTCGGTCATGCACTCGCCGAGCAGTTTGGTCTGCACCTTTTGCGCAAAGTCGGCAAGCTGCCCCCCGATCACCGCATCGGCGCCGTCGCGAGGCGCTACGAACGCGACCACGGCCGCCGAGAGCGACGTTCCCCCACCGGACCCAGCGTGCGCAGCGCGCCCCGAGCCACCGCATCCCGACAGCACGACAACGCTCACGATCGCCACGGCCAGCGCCGGGCGGTGCGGATAGACCATCCGCCCGTGAAGCAAGCTGTGCTCGGCAACCGGCGTCATCGCCCGCTGGACTCCTCAAACGTCGCGCATCAAACGCCCCGAGAGCCGGAAGCTCGCCCGTCGCGAACAGTAAGCGACAAGCGGTCCGGCCGCAACCCGCGAAGTGCCGTGTCTAGTGTCGAGGCGCTCGGGTAGCGCTGCGGCGCTCAGACGGCGCCGGCGCGCACGAAATGAAGCGCGCGCCCGCGGGCACCCGGGCCGTGGAACCGCGCGAGCTCGCGACCGTCGGTCAGGCATACGGCCCAACCCCACAGGATCGGCTTGAGCATGATCGCAAGGGTCCTCTTCATCGCATGTCCAATGATGGACCCGCTGGTGAAGAGGACCCGAAGAAAGCGCGCTCGTGGCCGCCCCCGCAAATACGCTCGCATTCGAGGCGCCCCTGGCGGCGCTGCGCTTTGTCCTCGGATCCTCACGGAGCGCTGCTACGCATCGGATCCTGCGTCCTCGCGCAGCATCCACCAGTGGCACCTCTCGGTGCGACCGTACTTACGGGGGCGACCACTAGCCTCTGGACTGGCAGCTCGGGTTCGGCTGGATCCGGCTGGTGAACGCGCCCGGCGGCGCGAACGTGATCTGCCCGTACTGGGCGTCGCCGCCGAACGATTGACCGGTGCGCCCGGCGTTGCCGAACTGCCACGTGCAGCCGAGCTGGCGATCGCGCACGAGCGTCCAGTACGGATAGAAGTGGCCCGGCCCGGGCGGCGGGACCGTGCAGCCGGCGCCCGTGCCCAGGTCGCAGCCGTTCTCGGTGTCGGCGAGATCGGTCTCGAACTGGATCTGCGGGTAGGCGCGGCCCTGCGTGGTCGGCTGAGCCTGGACGAACGTGCCGGGGAAGCGGCCGGGTGCGGTCGAAGTCGGCCAGTCGGCCCAGTACGACGACCCGTCGTAGTCGAGGTCGCCGATCGCGTCGAAGAACACCGGGCAGCCGGTCACCTCATTCGGTGGCACCGTGCCCCCGTGCGTGTCCCCGACGGGATAGCAAGGCGAATCGTCGGGCTCGAGGTTCTTGTTCTCACGGCCGGAGTCGTACGGGCCCTTGCAGTTGGTCCAGAACGTGTCGGTGAAGCTCTCGATGGTCAGGGTCTGCTTGCCCGTGACGCGGGTGCACGGCTCGAAGTGGCCGATCTCGAACTGGTTGTCGAGCATGTACGGGCCGGCGCCCCACGGCAGGATGTTGTTCGCCGCCGCGCTGGAGTACTCGGGCTCGAAGTTGAACGGCGTGCCGTCGCAGGTGACCGGATCGGTGGTCATGAACCCGTTGGCGGCCGAGGCGATCATGAAGCCCGATTGGCCGGTCGTCAGGTCTCTCTCGCTGGCCTCTAAGGCATGGCCGCCTCCTGGCAGCGGGGCGTCGAACATGTGCACGACGATCGTGTCGCCGGGGTTCATCAGCAGCGTGCGGGAGTTCGGCGTGTCACTCGCGAGGTCTTGCAGCTGCGGGCTGGGCGGACCGGTCGGTTGGCCGTCGCGCTGGATCCAGGCGAAGTTGACCGGCTCGAAGCAGTTGTCGTTGCAGGTGGAGCCGTCGGGGCTGCACTCGAGGCTGTCGATGTTGAGCGCCGAGCACCAGTGGGTGTTGTCGCAGCTGATGTTGTCGACCCAGGGGGCGAAGCCCGGCGCGTAGAACTGGAGCTCGACGAACGCCGCGCCGGCGCCGCTGCCGACGACCCCGGGAGCGGGCGCGTTGGAGTCCGAGTTCGGCGTGCAGGGCCGCATCGGGGTGGAGTTCGGATCGCACACGTCGAGTGACATCCAGGGCGCCACGGTCAGCTCGAAGTAGTGGGTCACATCGCTGCCCGGATTCGCCACGGTGGGGAGCTGCCGCGGATCGGTTCCGAGCCGCTCGACGAACGTCACGTCATTGCCCGAGCCCGGCGCGTTCGAGATGAAGCGGACCGAAGGCTCGTCGTGCCCGATGTAGTGGTCGTTGTCCTCGGCCCGGTTCCCATCGTCGGCGGCGCCGCGCGGATCCGCGCAGGCGGCGAAGGTGTGGACCGGTGCCTGGATCGGGCTGAGGCCGTTGCAGTCGAGGCCGCCGGCCGACCTGGGCGCCACGCCGGCGCTGGCCACAGCTGGGAAGGCGCCAATCACGATCACCGCCAGTGCCCATGCGTACCGCTTCATGGCCCGCTCCTCTCCCAGGTGGCTGTGCGCTCAGCCTCTCCGACCGGGGCCGCTGCTGTCAACCCCTCGGGTCGCCGCTATCCTCGACCCGCGCTATGTCGATCAGCACGAATCAACTGAAGAGCGGCAACCACGTCGAGGTCGACGGCACCGTCTACAAGGTGCTCGAGTTCCAGCACGTCAACCCGGGCAAGGGCGCGGCGTTCGTGCGCACCAAGCTGCGCCGGGCCAGCGACGGGAACGTCATCGACAAGACCTTCCGGGCCGGCGAGAAGCTCCGTTCGGTCCGCAGCGAAGGCCGGAACATGCAGTTCCTGTACGCCGACGGCGACGGAGCCCACTTCATGAACACCGAGACCTATGAGCAGATCGCCCTGCCCACCGAGGCGCTCAAGGACGCGCTCAAGTGGATCAAGGCCGGCGACCAGGTCGACGTCCTGTTCCTCGATGACAACCCGAGCGACGTCCAGCTGCCCGGGTCGGTCGACCTTCAGGTCACCGAGACCGAGCCTGGGTTGCGCGGCGACACCGCGTCGGGCGGCGGGACCAAGCCGGCCACGCTCGAGACCGGGGTCGTGGTCCAGGTTCCGCTGTTCATCTCCGAGGGCGAGATGATCCGCGTCGACACGCGCGAGGGGAGATACCTGTCGCGGGCGTAGGCCGTGCTGATGGCCGGTGAGCTCGTATACGGCAAGCACTCGGTCCGGGCCGTGTTCCTGCGGCGGCCCGGAGATGTCAGGCGGGTGATCCTGGGTGGGAAGCCGTCGTATCACGAGGACACCGTGGCGGCGGCGCGGGCGGCCGGGATCGAGCCCGAGTTCGTCGAGTGGCCGGTGTTCCGCCGCCTGACCGGCCTGACCGACGACGACAAGCATCAGGGTGTGTGCGTGTTCGCCAAGCCGCGGCGGGTGTTCGCCGAGCACGAGCTCGACCGGCTGTCCGACCGCCACCGGGTGATCGCGCTCGACCAGATCTCCGACCCGCAGAACCTCGGCGCCGTGCTCCGCGCCGCCGCGTTCTTCGGGGCCGACGCGGTGCTGCTGTTGAAGAACCGCTCGGCCGAGCTGACTCCCAAGGTGGCGCGGATCGCGGTCGGGGGTGCCGAGTTCGTCGACGTGTACCGGGTGATCAACCTGGCGCGCAGCCTGGACACGCTGCGCGAGCACGGCTACTGGGTCTATGGCCTCGACGAGCGTGGCGAGCGCACGCTGCGCGAGACCGAGTTCGACCCCCAGACCGTGCTCGTGATCGGCGCCGAGGGGCAGGGTCTGCGTCAGCGCACCCGGACGAAATGCGACGCGCTCGTGCGGATACCCGGGGGGCGAGAGGGGGTGGAGAGCCTGAACGCGGCGGTCGCCACCGCGATCGCGCTGGCCGAGATCGCCGGTGAGATCAAGCCCGGGGCGGATGAGGCTGCTTCGGGAGCGGCGCGTCGTCCGGCGGCGGAAGCTTAGATCCGTCGCGCAGGATCACCGGTCCGACCGGCGCGGGCTGGCCCGCCGGGGGAGGCGGAGTGGGTCGTGGGGTTTTTGGCGGGCTGGGATCCGGAGGGAGCTCGAGCGGGCTGCCGTAGGCCGTGGGGGGCGGGTTGGGCGTCTGGGCGGGGTCGACCAGGTCGGCCAGGCCCGGGTCATCGTCCAGGCGCGGCACGCCGGTCG
>DATFDC010000167.1:0-4169 GCA_035252415.1 Solirubrobacteraceae bacterium | reverse complement strand
GGTGATCACCGACCTCGGCGTCCTCGAGCCCGACTCCGGCAGCTGCGAGCTCGTGCTCACGCAGATCCATCCGGGGGTCGAGGTGGACAAGGTGCGCGAGGAGACCGGCTGGGAGCTCAGGGTGGCCGACGATCTGAAGACGACCGAGCCGCCCACCGACGAGGAGCTGGCCAAGCTCCGGGAGCTGGTCGACCGGTGAGCGCGGCGTTCGTGCTCGACGCCGTACGCGCGCCGTTTGGCCGCTACGGCGGTGGCCTGGCCAAGGTGCGGCCCGACGATCTGGGCGCTCACGTCGTCAAGGCATTGCTCGACCGCACACCGGACCTCGAGCCCGAGCGGGTCGACGAGGTGCTGTTCGGCGATGCCAACCAGGCCGGCGAGGACAACCGGAACGTGGCGCGGATGGCCTGGCTGCTCAATGGTCTTCCGACTTCCGTGCCCGGATCGACCGTGAACCGGTTGTGCGGGTCATCGCTGGATGCGGCGATGCAGGCCAGCCGGGAGATCGAGACCGGCGAGGCCGACCTCGTGCTGGTCGGCGGGGTCGAGTCGATGAGCCGGGCCCCCTGGATCATGCTCAAGCCCGAGCGCGCGTTCCCGGCCCAGCAGCAGGAGCTCTACTCGAGCACCCTGGGTTGGCGGATGGTCAACCCGAACATGCCTGACCAGTGGACGATCTCGCTTGGCGAGAGCGCCGAGAAGCTGGCCCGCATCTACAAGGTCTCGCGCGAGGCCCAGGACGAGTTCGCCCTGCGCAGCCACCAGCGCGCGCAGGCCGCGTGGGACTCGGGCTTCTACGGCGAATGGGTTGTACCGGTGCCCGGTACGGAATTGGACCGCGACGAGAACATCCGGCCCGACACCTCGCTCGAGAAGCTGGCCAAACTGAAGCCGGCGTTCGTCAAGGACGGCGGGACGGTGACCGCGGGCAACTCCTCGCCGCTGAACGACGGCGCCGGCGCGGCGCTCCTGGCTTCCGAGGCGGGAGCTCGGGTAGCCGGCCGGGATCCGATCGCCCGGATCGTCTCCCGCGGCGCGGCGGCGGTCGATCCCGACGTGTTCGGGATCGCCCCGGTCAAGGCGGCGAACATCGCGCTGGAGCGCGCCGGAATCAGCTGGGACGACATCGCCGTGGTCGAGCTGAACGAGGCGTTCGCCTCGCAATCCCTGGCCGACATCGGCGAATGGAAGGGGCTCGACCCCGACAAGGTGAACCCGAACGGCGGAGCGATCGCGCTCGGCCACCCGCTCGGCGCGTCGGGCGTCCGTATCCTGGGCACGCTGGCCCACGAGTTGCGGCGCCGAGGCGGCGGGTACGGCGTCGCCGCGCTGTGCATTGGAGTGGGGCAGGGACTGGCAGTCGTACTGGAGGCATGAGATGACCGACGAACTTCAGACCGAGAACGGCGTCCGGGTGATCTACGACCCGATCGCGGACACGCCGACGAGCTATCTGCGGGAACCCGACGAGGCCCACCCGCCGATGGACTACGAGGGCTACAAGTCGACCGCGCTGCGCCACCCCAAGCAGCCGCTGATCTACCTGCCCCAGACGATCACCGAGATCACCGGGCCCCAACTCGGGCCCGTGCTGATGGGCGAGAACGACAACGACCTGACCGTGCAGCACGACGGTGAGCCGATCGGCGAGCGGATCGTGGTCTCGGGCCGGGTGTTCGACACCGAGGGCAAGCCGCTGCGCGGGACCCTGGTCGAGATCTGGCAGGCCAACTCGGCCGGGCGCTACAAGCACCGCTGGGACCGCTGGCCGGCGCCACTCGATCCGAACTTCAGCGGGGCCGGACGGTGCATCACCGACGACGAGGGCCGCTACACGTTCACGACGATCAAGCCCGGCCCGTACCCGTGGGGCAACCACTACAACGCCTGGCGCCCGGCCCATATCCACTTCTCGCTGCTGGGGCGTGCCTTCACCCAGCGCCTGGTCACCCAGATGTACTTTCCGGGCGACCCGTTCTTCCCCTATGACCCGATCTTCAACTCGGTGCGCGACCCGAAGGCTCGCGAGCGGATGGTGTCGAGCTTCTCGATCCACGACACGGTCCCGAACTGGGCCCACGCCTACCACTTCGACATCTACCTGCGCGGCCCCGGCGCCACCCCGTTCGAGGAGGAGCACTGAGGTGATCTTCGAGACCACCCCATCCCAGACCGTCGGTCCCTACTTCGCGATCGGGCTGCCGTTCGACGTGGGCCCGTTCGTGGTGCCCGAGGGCACGCCCGGCGCGATCCATCTCACCGGCACGATCTACGACGGCGCCGGCATCCCGATCCCCGACTTCCTGCTCGAGACCTGGCAGGCCGACTCGGAGGGCCGGTTCGCCGACATGCACGACCACGGTGGGCATTCCGAGCAGACCGGGTTCCGCGGCTTTGCCCGCTATGGCCTGGAGGACGGCGACGGCACCTTCGACATCGTCACGGTCAAGCCGGGCCCGGTGCCGGGGCTGGCCGGCCAGACGCAGGCGCCCCACATCGACGTCTCGGTGTTCGCCCGCGGGATGCTCCACCGCACCGTGACCCGGATTTACTTCGCCGACGAGGCCGAGGCCAACGCGGCGGATCCCGTGCTCGCCCGCGTGCCGGTCGAGCGCCGCGCGACGCTGCTGGCCGAACCGCAGGACGGCGGCTACCGGTTCGACATCCGCTTCCAGGGCCCGCACGAGACGGTCTTCTTCGCCGTGTGAGCGGCCGGCGCCCGGTAGATAACTCGCGGATAGCGCGAGTTATCTCCCAAGGGCGCGGTGCGCTTACGGCACCCGCATGCCAATCAGCCGCAGGTAGCGCGTGACCGCCTCGGCCCGGTTGGCCGCGTGCAGCTTGCGCAGGATGCTCCCGGCGTGGAACTTGACCGTGCCGCTCGAGATGACCAGCGCGTCGGCGACCTGGCGGTTGGTGGCGCCCTCGGCCATCAGCCGCAGCACGTCGAGCTCGCGCCGGGTCAGCAGCCCCTCGAACACCACGCGGTCATCGCGGGTCGCCGCCCCGGTCGGCGAGGACTCGGGCAGCGGCGCTGGCGGGGCCACCGGCGCGTGGCCGCCGGCCGACAGGGTCACCGGGGCGTCGGTCAGCTCGCTCGATCGGACCCGAAGCCATTCGAGGAACTCGCGCATCTGGTCGCGCTCGTCGCGCAGGGTGCGCCTGAGCGTGGTGCTCTCGTAGGCCTGGGCCAGGCCGGTGGCGAACTCCCACAGGACGTCGCGGTCGAGCACGTCGAGAGGCTGACCGGGCCCGCGATCGGCGTGGATGACACCCGCCACGACGGAGCCGACGACGAGCGGCGCGGCGGCGTACGAGCGCCATCCCATGAGCTCGGCGGTGCCCCGGTCGACCCGGGGGTGAACATGCGCGTCGAGCACGATCGTGGCGCGCCGCCGGCGCAGAAGCTCGGTCTCGATCAGCGTGTGCTCGAGACGTACCGGGCTCGCCTGGAGTTGGGCCAGCACGCTCGCGGCGGCGCGCGCCGGGGCGGCGCCGGCTCCGGTGAAGTGCACCGCCTCGGCGATCATGCGCCCACCCCGGACCAGGCTGACGATCGCGCGCTCGAACGACGATCCGGCGCACAGCGCGGCGGGCGCGCGGGCGAGCATCTGTCGCGGTGAGGTGACCTCCCGAAGCTCGCCGACCGCGGCCTGAACCCGCTCGAGCGCCTCGAAGCGGGCCTCGAACCGCTGACGCAACCGTTCGAGCGCGGCCTCTTGCTCCTCGATCGCGGGGAGCCCGGAGAGCTCCGCGGTGAACTGCTCGCGCAGCGCTCCGATCAGGCCTCGCAACTGCGCCAGGTCAGCCGGCGCTGACTCGTATGGAAGGCCGAGAAGCTCCCGCGCCCCGACCGCCGCGTCCTCCAAGCGTCGCTGGAGCTGCTCGCCGACAGCTCCGGCCAGGATCTGGGGCGCGTAAACCGCGGCGGTCACCGGGCAAACCCCTGTCCGCCCCGCGCATAGCGCGACACGGCGTCGGCCCGGCTCGTCGCTCCGAGCTTGCGCAGGATGTTCTTGACGTGGTACTTGACCGTCCCTTCGCGCACGACCAGGGCGTGGGCGATCTCCAGGTTGGTCTGGCCGCGGGCGAGCAGCCGGAGCACGTCGAGCTCGCGCGCGGTCAGGGCTTCGGCGCCGGTCGGATCCGGCCCGTCGGCGCCGCCGCCC
>DATFDC010000166.1:0-4491 GCA_035252415.1 Solirubrobacteraceae bacterium | reverse complement strand
GTCGCCTGATCGACCCGCGCCGGGAGCGCGTCGCTGCATGCGACGAGCACCGGGTCGAACGCGCGGTTCTCGAACAGCGTGGGGATTCGCAAAAGCGAGCGGGTGTGGGCCTGACCGAGCCAGCCGAAGCCGATCACCCCGATCCCGATCCTGCGCCGGGGGGCTCCGGTGCGCGGCGCGCTCATCGCCCTCGGTTCCGCGGCCGTGCTCACGCTGACGTCTGAGCCTCGGCGGCGAGCTCCTTGGCGACCTCTTTCATTGCGGGGTCGCTCGCGCGCTGGAGCTCGTGGCTCAGCTCCTCGAGCTCGGCGCCGCCGGCCATCAGCGTGGTGAGCTGCTCGAGCGTCGTCTCTGACTTGGCGTAGGAGCCGAGCATGCGACCCCGCTTGAGCAGCACGAACCGGTCCCCGACCGGGAATGCGTGATGGGGGTTGTGCGTGATGAAGATCACCGCGCGGCCCATCGCGCGGGCCTGGATCACGTACTTGAGCACGATCCCCGATTGCCGCACGCCGAGCGCCGAGGTCGGCTCGTCGAGGATCAGGACCTTCGCGCCGAAGTACACCGCCCGGGCGATCGCCATCGCCTGGCGCTCGCCCCCGGAAAGCGTCCCCACCGTCTGATCCGGGTCGCGCACGTCGATGCCCATCTTGGCCATCTCGTCGCGCATGGTCCGCTGGGCGCCCTTGATGTCGACCCGCTGGAGCGGGCCCCGGCCGCGGGTCGGCTCGTTGCCCAGGAAGAAGTTGCGCCACACCGACATGAGCGGGACCGTGGCCAGGTCCTGGAACACGGTGGCGATCCCGCGTGCCCGCGCGTCCCGCGGGCCGGCGAAGCTGACCGGCTCTCCCTCGAACAGCACCTCGCCCTTGTCGGGCACGTGCACGCCGGAGAGGATCTTGATCAGCGTCGACTTGCCGGCACCGTTGTCACCGAGCACGCAGGTGACCTGGCCGGCGTACACGGCCAGGCTGACCTCCGTGAGCGCGTTCACGCTCCCGAAGTACTTCGACACCGACCGCACCTCGAGCGCGGGAACCGCCCCGTTCGGTTTCACGTCTTCGCTCATCGCCGCGCCTTCAGTGCGCTCCGGTAGATCACGGTGTTGACGATCACCGCCACGAACAGGATCACACCGAGAAACGCGAAGTCCCACGAGCTGTCCCACCCGGCGTAGATCACTCCCTCGAACGCCATCCCGATGATGCACGCGCCGAGCGCCGCGCCGATCGCCGAACCGTAGCCGCCGGTCAACAGGCAACCGCCGACGACGGCGGCGATGATGTAGAAGAACTCGTAGCCGACGCCCTGCTCGGACACCGCCGAGGACGCCTGGGTGAACGAGATGATCCCGACGAGCGCCGCCGCCAGCGCCGTCGCGACGAACAGTAGGATCTTGGTCCGGTTGACCGGCACGCCGGTGTTGCGTGCCGCGTTCTGCTCGCCGCCGACCGCGAAGATCCAGTTCCCGAACTTGGTCCGGCTGAGCACCCAGGTGCCGACGATCGTCACCCCGATGAACCACAGGATCGCCGTCGAGTAGCCGCTGGGGAGCGTCCCGCTCGAGAAGAACGAGGAGCCGAAGATCGACTTCGCGCTGTGCAGGCCGGCGGGGTTCGCGGTGGTGACCGTGACCGGCGTCGAGCCGTGATTGAGCAGCAGCACGCCGCCGGTGCTCGCGCCGCGCAGGATGAAGAACGTGGCCAGCGTGACGATGAAGCTCGGCAGCTTCGTGAACACGACGATATAGCCGTTGATCAGCCCGATCACGGCGGCAAAGACCAGCGTGATCAGGATCGACAGCCAGGTGTCCACGTGCCACTTGCCGACGAGCAGCGCCATCACGATCGCGGTCACGCCGGTCATGACTCCGGCCGACAGGTCGAACTCGCCGCCGATCATCAACAACCCGACGGGGACCGAGACGATCCCGAAGAACGCCGCCTGCTGCGTCCACGCGGCCAGACCGGTCTGCTTGAGCCACAGGTGATTGGAGCTTGAGTCGGTGATTGCGAACATCACGAACACGAACACGGCGGCGAGCAGCGAACCGAGCTCCGGACGCCGGAGCGTCCGGGTGATCCGGCTGATCGGGACCAGCCGTTCGTCCTGCTGCGGCGGCGCTGCTACCGGTGGTGATGTGGCGCTCATGTTCTGTTGGTTATGAGTTGTCGTCACCGGGCGAGAAGGGCTCCCGCCCGGTGACCTTGCTACCTACGTCAGTCCTGTCCCGCCGCGATCGCCGCCGAGACCTTGCCGATGTTGTCCTTGGTCACGACCAGCGGCCCGCTGGGCACGGTGGTGCCGCCGCCCACGCTCTGGCCGTTCTTGCGCTTGTACAGGTCGAGGAACACCAGGGGCAGATAGCCCTGGAGGTACTGCTGCTGATCGATCGCGAACGACAGCGACCCGTTCTGGATGTCCTGCTGGACGCCCGAGTTCAGGTCGAACGTGGCGATCTTCGGATTGCCGGCCGGATGACTGGTCACCAGCGCGGTGCCGATCGCGTTGTTGAGCGCCATCACCGCGTTGATCCCGGTGTGGGTCTGCAGGTACGACGTGACCTGGCCGATCGCCTGCTGCGGGTTCGACGCGGCGTTGGGCGTCGACAGCGTCAGCTCGGTGCACGCCGGACCGCTCGACGGAGCGCTGCCGGTCTTGCACTGCTGGCCCACGCCGAGCGCCTGCGCGATGCCGTTGCAGCGGTCGAGCAGGTTCTGGCCCGACTGGTGGATGATGCACAGGACGTTGGTGGCGCCGAGCGCCTTGAACTTGAGACCCGACGCCTGTCCGGCCAGTTGCTCGGGCTGACCGACGCAGGTCAGCGCCTTGCTCGCCGCGATGTCCTGATCGTCGCACCCGGCGTTCAGCAACACCACCGGGATGCCCGCCGCCGCGGCCTTGGCCAGCGTCGGGTTCATCAGCGATGGATCGTGGTCGGACACCGCCATCCCGTCGACGTGCGCGTTGATCGCGTTCTGGATCTGCGCGTTCTCGGCGTTGTCGTCGGGCTCTGCCTGACCCTGGGTCTGTGACCCGTACGTCTCGGTCAGCGTGCATCCGAGATCGGACGCGGCGTCCTTGGCTCCCTTGTACACGACGCTCCAGAAGCTGCCGTTGTCACCGTGGGTGATCAGCGCGAACTTGTACGGGCACACCTTGTTCCCGGCGCCTGCCGAGATGTTCACCGCGCTGGTCGTCGTGCCTGCGCTCGAGCTCTTCTTCGAGCTCGAACCGCACGCCGCCACCAGCAGGGCCGCAGCTCCCACGCAGGCGACGATGCCGATACTGCGGGCCAGTCGTCTCATCGATTGATCTCCTCCGTCGTCCGAGCCGATTGATGAAGGAACGCGATGCTCTCCCGAGCGTCGCGCATCGGCCCGCCGGCCACCGTCGGCTCATCCCCGGTGATGGCGGTGTCCTGCTCGAGCACGAGCCAGCCGTCGTAGCCGTGGCCCTGCAGACCTTCCAGTACCTCGGCGATCCGGGCATCGCCTCTGCCCAGTGCCGTGAACAGTCCGTCTTTCGTCGCGCTCAGCAGCGAGCGCCGTCCGCCCCGGACCTCGGCGGCCAGTCCGCCGTCGACGTCCTTGAGATGCACGTGGTTCACGCGCTCGCCGTGCTTGCGCGCGAACTCGACCGGGTCCGTCCCGCCGATCAGCAGATGTCCGGTGTCCAGGCACCACCCCACCTCGACCACGTTCAGCGCGCGCTCCACCTGGGCGGCGGTCTCGATCAGCGTGCCGGCATGGGGATGGAGCGCCACCGCCATCCCGTACTCGTCTCGCGCGAGCGCCTCGATCGCGTTCAGGTGCGCGGCCAGGCGGGCCCACTCATGGTCGCCGAGGGTTTCCGGCCGGCCCCAGTCGGCATCCTGCACCGCGGCCAGCACGAGCATCCGGCCGCCCGCCCCGCTCATCAGCCGAGCCGCTCGTCGGGTCTCCTCGAGCGCCTGCTCGAGCTCGGGTTCGTGCAGCACGAGCGGCACGAACCCGCCGACCAATTCCAGGCCGTGGCGCTCGAGCGTGCTGGTCAGCGCCGCCGGCTCGTCGGGCAGGAATCCCGGCGGGCCGAGCTCGGTCCCGCGCAGGCCGAGCTGCGCCATCTCGCTCAGTACGTCGTCAGGCTCGGGCATCAAGCCCCAGCCGGGTACCTCGCACGCGCCCCAGGAGATCGGCCCGGCGGCCAGGCGGTCCGCAATCGAATCCGCGGCACTGCGCGCTCGTGCGTGCGTCGCCTGCATCCTGGTCCTGTAGTCCTCTCCTCCGGGGGCTTAGACCGCTCCAACCCGCGCATGTCGTTAGAGCGCTCTAACGGGTGGCGCCGGGCGACTATATCCCCTGGCTTCTCGCCAAGTCAAGGGTGGCGCCGCACCCCTCCCGCACACCCCCTCCTCTCTAAATTGGAGCGCGCTAACACGATTGCAATGTTGTCGCGCTCTAAGTAAGGTGCGCCCGCCATGTCGGCCCGTGCTTCCTCTCGCTCGCTGGC
>DATFDC010000165.1:0-27679 GCA_035252415.1 Solirubrobacteraceae bacterium | reverse complement strand
CCACATCAGCGACTCGAGGTAGACGTCGCCGGCATCCGAAATGAATCCGGTGGCGGGTCCGTCTTCACCGGTCTCCAGAGCGGTGACGCAGTTCAGCAACTGGCCCATCTGTCCCTGGCGCGAGACGAGCGCCTCGCGCATGTCGTCGGCCAGGGGGAGGGAGGCGACCACGTCGTGCATGGGCGCGTCCATCATCCCGTCGATCACCGAAAACAGCCCGAGCGTGAACAACTCGGCGGTGCTGCCGATCCCGCGATGGGCGCCCGCCAGCTCACAGAACCGGGCGCGGATCAGGGCGGTCAGGGTCAGCTCGGTCGGCTTGTTGTCGATCGTGGCGAGCGTCGAGAGCGTGGCCCAGCGACGCACGTTCTCCAGGCCGAGCAGGGCGAGGGCCTGGCCGATCGAGCGGACGTCCCCGCGCAATCCGAAGAACGCGGAGTTCACGTAGCGCAGCAGGCGGAAGCTCAGCGCGACGTCGCGGGCAACCAGTTGCTCGATCTCCGAGAGCTCGACGGCCGGGTCGTTGAGCGCCGCGACCACCTGCAGCAGCGCGAGCCGGTTGGCCGAGATGCCGCGCGTTCCGACCACGGCCGGACGGCAGAAGAAGTAGCCCTGGAACAGGTCGCAGCC
Organism: Solirubrobacteraceae bacterium; assembly: GCA_035252415.1. Classification (GTDB taxonomy): domain Bacteria; phylum Actinomycetota; class Thermoleophilia; order Solirubrobacterales; family Solirubrobacteraceae; genus Palsa-465. Next base: position 27,049 of record DATFDC010000165.1, on the reverse strand, counting down.
GGCGGCGATGCAAACCTCGTGCTCGGGCCGGGTACCCAGCTTGTCGGCGAGCACCAGACCCGGGTACGGCCGCAGCTGGGCCGCGAGCTCGCGCATCTGCTGGCGGCCGAGGTCGGGCATGCTCAGCTTGACCACGTCGAACAGCTCGAGCAGGGCGTCCGAGCCCTCGCGGGCGGAGAAGTCGTCGAGCGCGAGCTTGTAGCCGGCCTGCTTGAGCTCACGCAGCGCCTCGACCATCTCGGCGTCGAACGACTCGGTCTCGGGAATCTCGAGGCCGACCACGCTGGGCGGAACGGCCTGGATCAGGTCGTGAAGCACGAACTCCCGGGTCACGTTGATCCACGCGGTCTTGCCGGCCACGATCCGGTCCATGTCGAGCTCGGTCAGCGTGTTCAGCACGACCGTCGCGGTGGCCCGCTGCGCGTCGTCGATCAGCGCGCCGGCGGCGTAGCCCTGGCCGCGAAACAGCAGTTCGTAGCCAACCACATTGAGCTTGTGGTTGAAGATCGGCTGACGGGCGATGAAGGCGGCTTGTGACATGGGGCGACTCTCTCAGCACATATTCGGCATCTGGGGCCCGGCAATGAAGTCGAAGAGCCCCGATTTAGACGCGTTGATGCACGCGCGCGATGCCCGCCGACGACGCGCCCGAGCCGGACCGGTCCCGATGCGATAATCGGGCCGGTTCGTGATGGCTGCGGCGGATCGCACGCGGGTGCTCGTGGTGGCGCATCGGACGGCAGCGACCGCGCTTCTGGTGAATGCCGTGCGGGCCCGGTCGCGCCGCTCGGAGTGCGCGTTCGTCCTGCTCGTCCCGCGGCCCTACTGGGACCCCGACACCGACGAGGCGACGGCGACCCTCGAGCTGGCCATACCGCTGCTCGAGGAGGCGGTTGGGGCGCCCGTCGAGGGCGTGATCGGCGACAGCGATCCGTTCGTCGCCGTCGAGGGCGCGGTGACCCGTCTGGGCATCGACGAGATCATGATCTCGACCCTGCCCGCGCGCGTCTCGCAATGGCTGCGGCGCGACCTGCCGCATCGCGTGCGGGCGTTCGGACTGCCGGTCACCGTGGTGACGGCCCGGCAGTCCGAACGTCCCGTCGGCACGCGTTAGGGGGTCAGGCGGCCGCGAGGTCGGTCGCCGGCACGCCGCTTTCCTCGGCGGGACCGCCACTGAGCTCCCAGGGGAGCACGACGGCCTCCGCGCCGGCAAAACGCACCTGCGTCACGAACTGATGCGAACCGGCCGGCTTGCCCGTGCGCCGGCGCGTGATCTGCACACGCAGCGGCTTGCGGTGATCCGATCGATCGAGCGATCGCCGGACCTGAACGGTGGAAATGTTGCTCGTCATGCTGCCTCCAATTCGAACTGCACTGAATCGCGGTCCTCGACCCGGGGCAGGTCGACCCTGATCTCATCCGGGCGAGCCGGCGGGCGCAGCCACAGGAGCGTGATCAACGCCCCGACCGCCACCGCCCCGGCCCCGATCGCCCAGGCCAGGTGGAACCCGCCGGTGAGCGCTTGCAGGTGGTGTTGCCCGAGCCCCGCCAGGACCTTGGTCCGCGAGGCCGCCACCGTGCCCAGCGCCGCGGTGCCGATCGCCGCCGAGATCTGCAGCGAGGCGTTGACGATCCCGGAGGCCAGCCCGGCGTCGCCGAGCGGCACGTCGGCCATCGCGATCGTGGTCAAGGGCAGGAACGACAGCCCCGCGCCGAGGCCCAGCAGGGCGAACGGGACGAAGATCCCCGGCAGGTAGTCGGTCTGCGCCGGGAGGCGGGCGAGCAGGATCAGCGCCCCGGTGATCGCCATCAGCCCGGCGACCAGGACCCGGGACGGTCCGAACCGCTCCATCAACCGCGCGGTCACGCCGACCGACAGCAGGCCCAGGACCAGCGTCAGTGGCAGGAAGGCCAGGCCGGTGCGCAGCGCGCCGTACCCGTGCACGTGCTGGAGGTAGAGCACCCCGAGCAGGAAGGTCGAGAACATCCCGGTGACCAGGAATCCGCGGACCACGCTCGAGGCGGCGAGCCCCGGCACGCGCAGGATCCGCAGCGGGAACATCGGGTTGCTCAGCCGCGACTCGACCGCGACGAACGCCCCGAGGAGCGCGAGCGCGGCGGTGCCGAAGCCGATCGTGTGGGCCGACACCCAGCCGTACTGGCTGGACTTGACGATCGCGTAGACGCCCAGCATCAGCGCCACGGTGACCAGCAGCGAGCCGATCACGTCGATGTTGTGGCCGCCCTCGAGTCGCTTGGTCTCGTTGATCAGCGCACGGCCGAGCACGAACGTGAGCGCGCCGATGGGGACGTTGATGAAAAAGATCCAGTGCCAGCTCACGGCCTGGGTCAGCACACCACCGGCGAGCAACCCGATCGAGCCGCCGCTCGAGACGATGAACGTGTAGACGCTCATCGCGATCGCGCGCTCGTGCGGACGCGGGAACTCGGTGATCAGCAGGGCCAGCACGGCGGCCGAAGCGACCGCGCCTCCGAGGCCCTGGACGAATCGCGCCGCGATCAGTGTGCCCTGGCTGTCGGCCAGTCCGCAGGCGATCGAGGCGAGCGTGAACATGACCAGCCCGATCAGGAACATCCGCTTGCGACCGAGCAGATCGCCGAGCCGTCCGGCCAGGAGCAGGAAGCTTCCGAACGCGATCATGTACGCGTCGACGACCCAGGCGAGATTGGCCTGGGAGAACCCCAGGTCGCGCTGCATCGAGGGCAGTGCGACGTTCACGATGGTCGCGTCGAGGACCATCATCAGCTGGCCCATGCAGACCACGGCCAGCGCGACCCAGCGCCGGCGCTCTCCGCTGATTAAGCTCTTGAAAATGGTGATCATCCTTCCGATATAGCTTTTCGCCTCATCATTGATGATCACTGTATCATGGACTATCATCCTATGCAAGATGATAATCCTGATAGGATTTATCCCGGTATGGCGGTAGATACGTCGTCGGGCACGGTCGTGATGCTCATGCGACTGGCCACGGCCATCAAGAAGCGGAGCACGGAGGAGCTCATGGGGGTCAAGCTGCGGCAGTTGATGCTGCTCAGCTACCTGAACTCCGGCGCCCCCGCGCTCCAGCAACAGCTGTGCGAGGCACTGTGGCTCGACGCCAACAACTGCGTCCTGCTGCTCAACGAGCTCGAGGATCTCGGCTACGTCGAGCGCCGGCGGGACCCGGCCGACCGCCGGCGACATGTGGTTGAGCTCACCGACGCGGGCCGGGCCGCTCTCGAGCGGGCCGAGGCGGCCCAGGAGAGCCTCGGGGACGAGCTGTTCGCCGCGCTCAGCGACGAGGAGCGCGCCACGCTGCGCTCGTTGCTCGGCCGCGTGACCGTCTAAACGCCGCTCGGCCGGACCTAAACAGCCCGGGCAAAGACTGTGTGTTTGCCCGATGTGCGCGCGAGCCTCCGGCGCGATGCTTCGGTCGTGTGAACCGATCAACCGGAGGTCTTCGCAGATGTCATCGATTGCCGTACGCGTACCGGTCGGGCGCTCGGAGCCGACCTCGCTCGAGGCCTGGGTCGACGATGCCGGCAACCTGGTGATCCCGGCCTCGGCGCTGCCGCGCGCCCGACGGGGCAGCGCGAACGTGCTCATCGGTCGCGAAGGCGGGTCGCCGCCGGTCTCGCGCCTCGGACTTCTGGCCGTCGCCGCCGCGACCGCGGTGATGATCGCCGTGATCGCGGTGTTTGCCGCGAACGGCCGGCAGTGGCCCTGGACCGGGTTTGCCGACAGCACCTCGCTGTGGAACTGGCTGCACCTGCTGGTTCAGCCGATCGCGCTGTCCTTCCTCACCGTTCGCCTGCTGATGGGGGCGCCGCTTCGCGTCGGCCGCCGGGTCGGCGTGATCGGGGCGGTCCTGTTAGCGGTCCTGATCCTCGCCGGCTACGCCGCGGATTGGACCTGGACTGGGTTTCCCGGCAAGGCGCTGTGGGACTGGCTCAGCCTGATGCTGTTCCCGGTCGTGGTCATCGTGCTTCCGGAATGGATCCGGCGCGGTGAGCCATTCGGTCCGCGTGCACGCGCCGCCGCCATGGTTGCCCTTGGCGCGTTCGTACTCCTGGTGATCGGCGGCTACCACTGGGGCTGGACGTGGACGGGCTTCACCGGCAACACGTTCCGCGACTGGCTCGATCTGATGATCGCGCCGTTCCTGCTGCCGGTGGCGTTGAAGGTCGTACACACGCTGCACATCGCGCGCGGCGCGACGTCGAGTGCCCCCGCGCCGGACGACCTCGTCGTGCGGGTGACGTTCCCGCGCTGACCCCGGACCGGCGCGGCGTTCGCGCGCCGGCCACATGACCTGGCGGGTGACGCGGAGGGTTTCGAGTCCGGATCAGGCAGAGTTCGTAGCAATGGGGCCGAGTCGCGGCATCCCGTCTTCCGGTCCTTACGCGGGACGCGCCGGCTCCGTGGCGGCGCTGTCGGTCGTCGTCGCCGTGGTGCTCGGCGACGCGGGCGTGGTGACGCTGGCGTTGCCGGAGATCCTGCGGGACTTCGGAGCGCAGGTGTGGGGGGTCGCGTGGGTCCTGATCGCGTTCAACCTCGTGCTCGCGCTCACGGCGGTCCCCGCGGCGCGTGTGTGCGTGCGCCGGGACCCCGCCGTGAGCACCGCCGGTGGTGTGTTGGGGTTTGCGGCGGCAACCACGTTGTGCGCGGTGGCACCGTCGCTGGGAGTGCTGATCGGGGCGCGGGCGGTGCAGGCCGCGGGCGGCGCGGTGGTGATCGTGGGAAGCCTCGAGCTCCTCGTCGAAGCCACCGGGTCCGAGCGCAGCGGGGCGCGGCGGTGGGCCGCGGCCGGCGTCGCCGGTGCGGCGCTTGGTCCGGTGATCGGCGGCCTTCTGACATCGGCGTTCTCGTGGCGGACGATCTTCGTCGTGCAGATTCCGATGGTGCTGCCGGCCCTCCCGGCCATGCTTGCCCTGCGCAACCGGGTGACACGGGGCAGGGAGAATCCGGACACCTCGCCGGACCGCCCGCATGTGCTCGCCAACCTCGCGCTGGCGCTGTTGTCGGCCGCGCTCACGGCGGCGCTGTTCCTGCTCGTGCTGCTGCTCGTCGACGGCTGGCGTACCACGCCGGCCGTGGCGGCGCTTGCGGTCACCGCGGTGCCGGTCGCGGCCCTGGCGGCAGGTCCCGTCTTCCGGGGACTGCGCGCCGGGACCCGGTCGGAGGCCATCGCGGGATCGGTGATGATCGCCGGCGGCCTGGCCGGTCTGGCGCTGCTGCCCGGTGACGAGCTCGTCTGGACGCTCGCGCCACAGGTGCTCATCGGCCTCGGGCTGGGGCTCTCGATCGACTCGCTCACCGCGGCTGCGCTACGCGACCGGATCCCCCGCGCGCTGTACGGCGGTTGGACGATCGCCGCGCGGCACGCCGGCGTCGTCGTCGGTCTGGCGATCCTCACGCCGATCTTCACCGCCGACCTTCGCCATGCGGAGGCGCCCACCAAAGAGGCGATCGCGAGCCTCGTGCTCGATGCCCCGCTCCCTGCCTCCACCAAGCTCGACCTCGCCGAGCAGCTGGGGCGCCGGCTCTCCGCCGAACGCGGCCGCGTGCCCGATCTGCGGCCCGCGTTCAAGAGCCTGCGTGTGCCGGCAACGGACGCGCCCGCCGCGGCGGCCCTGGAGCACGGCCTACAGGATCAGCTCACGCGCGCCGCGACCCGCGCGTTCCGCACCGCGTTCCTGGTCGCGGCCGGACTGGCGCTGCTCGCGCTCGGGCCCGCCCTGGCACTGCGCGATCGGATCAGCTCATGAGACGACTCGGGCTGCCGCTCATCGCCGTGCTGCTCGTGGTCGCCGTCCTCGGCGTCCAGCTCGCCGCCGGCGGCGCCCACTACACCCCGGTCCGGCCCGCCAACCCGTGCGCACGGCGCCCCGTTCCACCGATCCCGGCGCAGCTGGAGCCGCTCGCCGAACAGATCGTCCTGCTCGGCCTCGACGATGCCGCCTGCCGACTCGGCATCTCGCGCGAGCGGCTCGTCCTCGCCCTGGCCAACGCCCACACGGTGAGCCCGCGATCGAGCGCCGCGCTCAAAGCCGGCCTCGGCGACGCCGTCGACCGGCTCGATCGCGACCACCGCCTCCCCAAGGTCTCCCAGCTCCTTCCCGAAGCGCTGGCGGCGTCCAACCTCCCCGGAATCGCCAAGACGATCATCGAAGCGATCCCCGACGGAGCCGTCGACAACCTGCTGCCTACGGGGCCGCTGCTGCGCAGGACCGTCGACGAACTCGACGTCAACCGGCTGCTCCACGAGCTGCACGACCCGAACCAGCTGGGCTCCGCGTTGCAGTCGGCGATCCTCCAGGCCGCCCTCCGCGAGATCGTCGACCGTCTGCGCCCGTGATTTCTATTTGGATCTCGCGCTGAGGGTTCGCGCGAGTCGCTACCGGCGCAGGCGCACGCGATCTCCAGGCTGCACCGATCCCGGCTTCAGCTTGGGGTTCAGCTGCTGGAGGGTGACGATGCTGATACCGGTCGCGTGGGCGATCGACCCAAACGACTGGCCCGGTCGGACCGTCCAGAACATCGGTCGCGGTGGTTTCGGCTTCGCCTGATGCGGCCTGGGAGGATGCTGCCACAGGTTGACACGCTCGCCGGGGCTGAGCGCGAGCGGATCGATGGCTGGGTTGTAGGCCTGGAGCTGGTCTGTGGTCAGGCCGGTCTTCGCGGCGATCACCGCGAAGGAGTCCCCTGGCCGCACGGTCCAGTAGGGCGGGAGCCGGCGGTGTGGGGCAGGGCTCGCCACGTGCGTGCCGGCGCTGGTGGTCTGCAGAAAACGCGGCGGGGAACGGACGATCAGGACGACCGCGGCCGCGACACTCAGGAGAAACAGCGGGGCGAACAGGCGCGCGACTATTCGTCCCGCTCGCCGGGCGGTGGGTGCGCGATGCACGATTGTTCCCATCTTCCGCACCAACCGATCTCTGCTGCTCTACGCGATGAACTGTGCCGCATCTGCGCGAGATTGCAAGAGGCGTTCTCGCGGGCGTCGATCATGTGGTGATTCTCAGCAAAGGCGCTTTCGCCGCCCGGCATCACACGGATCCTCCCGGAGGTATGAGCCGGGCCCGTCAGTCCCGTACGATGGCGCCATCGCCGACGCCCCTACCCATCCGTCGCAGCCCGAGGGGCTTGACCGCGAGACGCTGATCGTCGCCGGCGTGGTGATGCTGGGGGCGGTCATGTCGATCCTGGACACGACGGTGGTCAACGTCGCCATAGATCACCTGGCGGTCGCGTTCCGCTCATCGCTGACCACGATCCAGTGGGTCATCACCGGGTACACGCTGGCGCTTGCCGCGGTCATCCCGGTCACCGGCTGGGCGGCAGACCGATTTGGAACCAAGCGGATCTACATGACGTCGCTCGTGCTGTTCACGCTCGGGTCGGTGCTGTCCGGCCTCGCGTGGAGCGCTGCCTCGCTGATCCTGTTCCGCGTTCTGCAGGGCGTCGGCGGCGGCATGATCATGCCCGCGGTCATGACCATCATGACCAAGAAGGCCGGTCCTCACCGCATGGGGCGCGTCATGGGCGTGCTCGGCGTGCCCATGCTGGTCGCGCCGATCATGGGCCCGATCCTCGGCGGCTACCTGGTCGACAACGCGTCCTGGCGATGGATTTTCTTCATCAACCTGCCGATCGGGATCGTCGCGTTCATCCTCGCGCTGATCGTGCTCGACCCCGATCAGCCACAGCCCGCGCACCGGCTCGACTGGCTCGGCATGCTGCTGCTCTCACCCGGGCTGGCCGTATTCATCTTCGGACTCGCCGAATCCTCGACCTACGGCTTCGGTTCCGTGCGCTCCTGGGGGCCGACGCTCGCCGGCGTCATCCTGATCGCCGCGTGGTTCGTCCACAGTTGGCGCAGCCCCAATCCGCTGATCGATCTGAGGACGTTCGCGCACACGCGGGCGGGGGCGGCCTCCGGCACGTTCCTCCTGTTCGCGATCTCGGTGTTCGGATCGATGCTGCTCGTTCCCCTGTACTTCCAGGCCGTGCGCGGAGCTACAGCGCTCCAGGCGGGCCTGCTGATGGCGCCCGGCGGCGTCGGCGCGATGTTGACGATGCCGCTTTCCGGCAAGCTGACCGACCGATACGGACCCACCTGGCTGCCCGCGGCCGGCCTGCCGTTCGTGGCCGTCGCGCTCATCCCGTTCGTCTTTGTCGGCGCCCACACCTCCTATGTGCTCCTGTGCGCGGCCAACTTCGTCCAGGGAATCGGCATGGGGCTCGCGATGATGCCGAACATGACCGCGGCGATGCAGGCCGTACCCGCGGCCGCCATCGCCCGGACCAGCACCGCCATGAACATCATCCGCCAGGCCGGAGCCTCGATCGGCACCGCGGTGCTGTCGGTGATCCTCGCCTCAGCGATCACCAGCAACCTCGCCGCGGTCCTCGGCAGCCGCGGCTCAGGATCGCATTCAGGCGGGATCGCCACCCTCCAGCACCTGCCGGCCAGCGCCCACGCCGCCGTCGTCGGACCGCTCGCCGACGCGTTCGGCTCAACGTTCCTATGGGCGCTCGTGCTGATCGTCGTCGCTCTCATCCCCGCCGTCGGGATGGCCCTCTCCGGCTGGCGCCGCCCTCTCACCGCGCCCGCCGGCGCTCAGCCCGTCGTCGTCGAGTAGCGACCTCTCACGCTCGCGTTAGCTCGAGCGTCAGCGCGAACAGCGTCCCGAACATCACGTTGTCCGCGAGCTGGGGCGCCAGCGGGAGGTTGCGGATCGCTGGAAACGACCTCCCGATCACGCCGACGTTGACGACGCCGATCATCAACCCGGCCGCGGCGCCCCACTCGATGCGGTGATCACGCGGGAGCGTGCGTGCCAGCGCCTCACCGCACAGCATCGAGATCGCGAGGTGGACCACCAGGCCGCGCACGAACCCACGTCGGCCAGGAGGGACCAGCGTGCCAACCGCGGACGTTGCGTCATAGACGTAAGCGGTGGCCGATCGTAGGGTCCCGCCCCTGATGAACGCGTGGAGCGTCGAGGGGGCTCCACTCAACGTCGCGGCGAGCACCGTCGCCTCCATGACTCCTCGGCGGTCGAGCGCCATGCGCCCAAACATACGTGCAGGCAGGTGTCCCGCGTGCCGATCCCAATGCGTGCGTCCCATCGCGCTCTCTTCTTCGGGCGAGATTCTCCAGTTGCCGCTCGTGCACGCCCGGCATCCAGTCGTATGTGGCCGATGGCCCGAGCCGAGGGTCGATGACCGGTTGGGCGTCACGCAGGGCATGCACATACGCGCGATCCTGTTCGATCCGCGCGTGTCTCACCAGGTCCGCCGACGGATCCGTGACCGGGGATGACGACGTCGACGTCGCCCGCCACGCCCCTCGAGCAGCCGCAACGCGGTGAGGTAGTCCTCAATCGGGTCCGCGCCGTCGTTCAGGTCGAGCAGCGGAATCAGGACGTCAGAAAGCGTGTCGCCGGCAACGAGAACCCGGCGTTCCTCGATCAACAGCGCCGCATGGCCGTGGGCATGCGCCTGGTGCTCGATGATCCGGACTCGAGGGCCGTCCCAGGGAATCTGGTTTGCCTCGGCGGGCAGCACCGTAATCAGGCCGAGCAGGTGAAGCGGTACCTAATCTCAGCGCGGGGTTCCTTCCGCCTGTGACTTTGCTTCATCGCTGATGTGGACAGAGCCAGCAACTGGCGCGGCCGCTGTGGGCGCCGCGACGCGATAGCTCACGTACACCACGCCGGCTTGGAAGCGTCGCTCGTCGACCACCTCGAGCTCGGCCCGGACGTGATGCGGTAGGGCGGGCTTGCCGCCGCCGACGGTGATCGGGCAGAGCAGCAGGTGACCTCCAGCGTGCGCGAGTAGACGATCTTGTCAGCGGCCTGCCACAGCTCGGCGTAGTCGCGAGCCGCTGCGCTCTGCGCCGGACCGGCGTCGAACGTCTCCCACCACACCATCGTCTCGTACATCCGCCTCCCGTACAGATAGGTACCGATCGGGCGCTCGAGCTCGTTGACGAACGCATGCACCTCCTCGTCCGGTTCCGCCCACTCGAGCCGGCCGTGCTCGTCCTCGACGTAGCCGTCAAGTGAGGTGATCGCGGAATAGATCAGCTTCGCCATCGGGCCGTTCTAGGAGCGTTGCGCATTGGAGTCCTCCGGATCGTCGGCAGGCTGCGGCAACCGCCGCACACCGTTGAGACCGCGGTGGCGGGCGAGACTCATCGGCGCTGCGTTGCGATGCTCGCGTGACACGTGTAGGATCGCGCCGTTGCCTGGCTGAGGGGGATGGCCCGGACGTGAGGTCGTGTCAGCGAATGTTCGCCAGGCCCAGGCTCAGCATCCTGCGCGATCGGTTCTCAGTGGTCGGCATCTTTGCCGTCTGTGCATTTGTCATGCTCTCCGCGCGAGCGGTGGCGGACACGAGCACGGCCACGACGTTGGCGGACACGAGCGCGGCCACGACGCTGGCTGACAGGTACTCGCCCGTGATCGGGCTGGAGCCCCAGCCCAAGCTGTGCGGACCCGGCGAGGCATACCGCCCGACTACGGTCGAGATCCTCTTCGGAAACTCCGACGTCGTCCTTCGCGATTCGGATCGCAGGATCGTAAAGCGCGCCCCAACCGCGCGGGACCTGTCCGATGCGCCGGCCGGCGACTACCTCGACTTCGGGGGGAACGCGCTCCGCCCCGGGTGCTTCTACGAGAAGCAGTTCAAGCGCTGGTTCGGCGACCGCAAACCGACCGTCTATGTGCACATCGCGACCGACTCAGACCACCCCGGCAAGCTGGCCGTGCAGTACTGGTTCTTCTACACATTCAACGACTTCACGAACAAGCACGAAGGCGACTGGGAGATGGCGCAGGTCGATTTCGATGCCGCCACTCCACTGCAGGCACTGAAGACCGGTCCCTACCAGGTCGACTACGCCCAGCATGCCGGCGGCGAGCGCTCGGCGTGGGACGGCGATCCCAAGTTGACCAAGGACGGCACGCATCCGTTGGAGTACATCGCGACGGGCGCCCACGCCGGCTTCTTCCAGCGCAAGCTCTATCTCGGCAAGGGCGGCACCGCCGTCTTCGGCTGCGAGGACACGAGGAACACGACCGACGAGTTCTCGCTCCAGAGCGTGGTGTTGCCGCATACCCCGGTCCCGACGGGCTCGCAGTTTGCCTGGCTGAACTTCCAGGGTCGTTGGGGCCAGCTGCAGCCCAGCGTCAACAACGGGCCTTTGGGGCCGGCGAACGCGGACCGCCTGGTGTGGACGCATCCGATCACCTGGGCCCAGGGCCTGCGTACCAGCAGCCTGGTCGTGCCTGGAGGTCGGGTGCTCGGGCTGAGCGTGACGAGCTTCTTCTGCGGCGCCGTGGAACACGCCTCGTCCGCGCTCATCTGGAGCCTGATCCATCCGGCTCCGTTCCTCATCCTGGTCGGACTGGTCGTGGTGGCGGGTGTCGGCACGGCTCGGCGCAGTCGATGGCGGCCACCTGACCCGCGTCCGATCCGGCGCTCGCGCGGAGGCGGCCAGATCCTCGGAGCGGCGCGACGTCTATATCGGGGGAACGCCTGGACGTTCATCGGCGTTGGCGCGGTGTTCATCCCCGTGGCGGTCCTCGCCAGTGCAGTCCAATGGGTCCTGTTTCACCTCACCGGTCTGTCGGATTTCATCGCTCTCGACGGTCGGCGGGGAGCGATCACGGCCCTACTCGCATTGCTCATCGGTGACATCGGCGGGGCGTTCGCAGCTGCCGCGGTCACCGGGGCGGTAGCCGCGGCGCTGAACGAGCTCGATGCCGGCCGGCCGGTCACCGCGCGCCGGGCGTACACGCTGGCGGGCCGAAATGCCCGGGCGCTGGGCGGCGCCACCGCCGTGCAGTTCGTGCTGATCCTGGTCATGCTTCTCACGGTGATCGGGATCCCGTTCGCCGTGTACTACTTCGTCCGCACGTCCCTGTTTGCTCAGAAATGCGTGCTCGAGGATGAGAGCGCGATCGGCTCATTGCGCGCCAGCGCGCGGCTGACCCGCCGGCACTGGTGGCGAACATTCGGATTCACCACGCTGATCAATGTGATCGCGATCCTGTCCGGCCCATTACTCGGCGTGCTGATTCTGCTGCTCACCTCCCAGTCGCTTACCTTCATCGACATCACCGGCTCGATCGTCTACACCCTGGTCGTCCCGTATGCGGCCATCGCACTCACGCTCTACTACTTCGACCTGCAGATGCAAGCAGAACGGGACGAGCTTGCGGAGGTAGCGCGGCGGTAGTGATCAGCTGGTCAGAGCGTTCTTGTAGATCACGCCGTCTTTCATGATCACCGCCAACGAAGACTCCGGTGCCGAGAGCAGCTCGATGCTCTCCAGTGGGTTGCCGTCGACGAGGAGCAGATCGGCGAGCGCTCCCTCCTTGACGACTCCGAGCAGCCCGGGGTAGGGGTTTCGCGGCTCACTCATCGCGAGCAACTCTGCGTTCGTCTTCGTCGCCATCGTAAGAATCTGCGCAGGGGTGAACCAGCGCTTCATCTTCGCCAACTGTGCGCCCTGACGAGTGGCGAGTTTGGCGTCAAACAAGGTGTCCGTACCCCAGGCGAGCTTGACCGAATGGCGCTGCGCAAGCTCGTACGCGCGGTCGGTCCCGCGAACGATCTCCTGGTACTTCGCGCGAGTGCTGGGGTCCGGGAGCGGGGGAACATCCTCGTCATCGAGAAAAGGCTGCACACTCCACCACGCGCCGTGCTCGGCGATCTCCGCGACCGTCTTCTCGTCAAGCAGGTGACCGTGCTCGATGCAGCGCACCCCGGCACGCAGCGCCTGCTGAACCGAACGGGGGGTGTAGGCATGAACCGCCACGTACGTCCCCCAGTTCTCAGCCGCCTCGACCCCAGCACGAAGCTCGGTCTCGGTGTACTGAGTCACATCGATCGGATCATGCGGGGACGCGACACCGCCACCAGCCATCATCTTGATCTGACTTGCACCACCGCGCAACTGCTCACGCACGGCCCGCAAGACCTCCGGAACCCCGTCAGCGATCGCCGCGGCGCCAACCAACTCGCTACGTGACAGCCAACCGCACGTTCCCCGCGGCGTCTCATACGGAAAGCGAAAGTCACCATGACCGGAAGTCTGGGAGATCATCGCCCCGGAGGGCCAAATCCGCGGCCCGGGCACAAGCCCCTGATCGATCGCCTGCTTGATCCCGAACACCGGCCCGCCGCAGTCGCGCGTGCTCGTGAACCCACGCATCAGCATCTCACCAGCCGCAACGGCACCACGGATCGCCACAAACTCAGCGGACGCCAGCAGGATCTGCGGCAGCGGGATCGTCGCAAAGGCAAGATGCGCATGCGCGTCGATCAACCCCGGCATCAACACGCGGCCACGACCGTTGATCACCGTGGTCCCGGCGCCACGCTCCGCCGGCGAAGCTGTCGCGATCGAGCGGATGACATTGCCCGCCACTGTCACATCGCTCGCCTCGGACAGTTGGCCGCCCTGACCGTCGAACACCCGAACGTCGCAGAAGATGATCTCGCCGGCCCCCGTGAGCGACATCGATTCTCAGCTGCCCTTCGACTGCGTCGAGTCGGCCACGTACTTTCCGGCCGTGCCCAGGACCGAGTTGCGCCCGTCGAACACCGACACCGCAGCCTGCCGAGAGCTCCACCGCCGGCCCATAGCTCGCCTAGGTTACTGATCGAGCGGGGAACGCTTTTACGAGCGCGCCCGGGAGGCCTAGACGGAGTTGTTGGGACGCACTCGCCTCGCCGACACGCCGCATGTCCGCCCGCGCACGGGCGGGCGTCGGGCAGGCGCCGCCGTTGTGCGCCCCAGATACGCCGCATAGGCTGTACGACGTGCGGCGGCACGTCAGCTCGGGCTCTCCGCTGGAGCCGACCATCGGCTTTAGCCGTGCGGTCCGGGACGGGCCCCTCATCTTCGTGTCCGCTACTGCCGCGATCTGGCCGGACGGCCATGTCGATCCCAACGTCGGCGTGCAAGCCCGACGGTGCCTCGAGATCATCGACGAAAGCGCTTCACGAATGTGGCGCGACGCTTCGTGATGTGGTTCGAACGCGTGTGTTCCTTGTCGACGCGGCTCACGGTCACGCGGTCGCGCAGGTGCACGGCGAGGCCTTCGGCGCGGTCCGACCGGCGACGGGCTTCATCGTCGTCCAAGGATTCCTCGATCCCCGCTGGCTCGTAGAAATCGAGGTAGACGCAGTAATCGGCAGCTGACGGCTCGAGGACCGGACCTCGAGTGCCGCTGTCGCAGCAGCAGATCCCACGTTGGGTCGCGCCGCGGCGACGGACGAGCGCCAGCGAGGTCTAGCGACCGAGTGCGTTGTGCAGTTCGGTGACCGTCGGCTCGGGCGCGTCGGCGGGCAGGTGTGGCTTTACGGATGCGTTGAACCACCGCTCCCACTGCTCTCGGGTCTCCCAGACCTCGGTCACCGTCACGCCGTCGGGCGTGATCTCGGCCGCGTGGGAGACGAACCCGTCCGACTCGCGCAACGGCCCTCCGACGTTGGCAATGATCTGCTCGTAGGCCTCGGCGGGCATCTGGGGGGCACGCTGGGTCATGCTGATCGGCATCGGTTCTCCTTGGTACCTGGGGGCGGGTCAGCGCGTGGCCGGCGGGGCAGGTGTGAGGCCGTGGCGGGCCATTACCTGCGCGAGTGCCGCGTGGTCTGGCGGCCCGCCGGCCGACGCGGCAAGGACGTCGACTATCTCGCGGAAGTAGGCGGGCCCGAACACACCCGGGGTTGCGATCGCCAGGAACGTCGCGTCAATGTCGCCGCGGTTCTGGAACCCGTGGATCTGTCCGCGCCGCACGCACACCGCCTCGCCGGGCCCGACGTCGACCGTTTCGTCGTCGATCGTCCAGGTCGTGGTCCCCTCGAGCCCGTAAATCGTCTCCTCGAAGCCGTCATGGCTGTGGGGCATCGGCATCCGCGAGCCGGCTGGAACCATGCACTCGAACACCGACGCGGTCCCGTTCGAGTCCGCGGCCTCGACCAGGAAGCGCACGCCGAGGTCGCCGATCGTGATCGTGTCGTTGTCGGCGGTCTTGTACACCGCGGCTCCTTTCGTGTTGTACATGTGGCTCCTTATCGGGCAGAAGCCACTTAGTCAAGCGACTTGACCACTGTATACTGAGCCGCATGAGTCTGTCAAGCGGCTTTACTGATTCCGATGCTGGGCCTGCGCCGCCGCCGCTGATCGGGGCGCTGTTGCGAGTGCCATGGGAGACGGTGCGCGAGCGCATGCTCGCCGGCCTACACGAGCGCGGCTACACCGACCTCGTCGCAGCGCACGTGGACGTGTGGCGGTACCCCGGCCCCGAGAACCAGCGCCCCTCGGAGCTCGCGGCCCAGACACGCATGACCAAGCAGGCCCTCAACTACCTGCTCGGCCAGCTCGAGCACCTCGGATACCTGACCCGCGAAACCGACCCCGACGACCAACGCTCCAAGCGCGTCCGCCTCACCCCGAGAGGCCATGCTGCGACCAGAGCAATCTACGAAATCGTCCAAGAGGTCGAAACCGAGTGGGAACAACAACTCGGACCCCGAAAGTTCGGCCAGCTGCGCCGCCTGCTCGTGCAGCTCAATACGATCACCGCGTCGACGAACGACCAGGCCTAGCGGGAACCGATCAGTGCGCCAGTCGGCTCGGGTGGCACCCCCGGCGTGGTGGCATGCCCGTCGGTTTCGCTCTGCGTGATCGGGGTCGGTGTCGGAGAAGTCGCGACGTCGACCGATCCGACGGGCGGCGCGCGCGCCTGGAGGAAGAAGACGATCGAACGGGGGGAAGATCTGGTCGCCGTCTCGTGCCCGTCGGTCTCGATGTGCGTCGTCGCCGACGATACCGGCAACATTTGGACTTCGACCGATCCGTCCGGCGGCAGACGTGCATGGATGAAGGTCCCCGCCGACCACGCGCATTCGCTCCATGCCGTCTCCTGTCCGTCGGTGTCGATGTGCGTAGCCGGCGACGATGCCGGCAACATCCTGACCTCGACCGATCCGGATGACGGCGCGAACGCCTGGCGCTTCACCGATCCGTAGGCCGGCCAGAGGAGCACGACCCGCGAGCGCCGATGGTCTCCGGCCTCGCGCTAGAGCATCTCCGGCAGTCCAAACCAGCTTGACAGCGAGCCGTCGAAGGTGACGATGTCGGCTATGGCGCCGTCCGCGATCCTCAGCACGTCGATTGCCAGCGGCGTGTACGCGTCGTCACCCGGCCGGCGGATGTAGCAGGCGACGGCGGGCTGGCGGTTGGCGCGCGTGATAAGGCAGCGCATCGAGCCGAACGGCTCCGTTCCGAAGCCACCGTCCACCCAGGCCTGCACGACGACTTCGCGGCCCTGCCAGACGCCGGGCTGCGGCGGCATGGAGAACCGCACGTCCTCGCTGAGCAGTCGCTCGAGCGCCCGCGGATCCGGCGTCTCGCTGTACTCGACGTAGCGCTCGAGCAGCGCGCGCTCGGCGGCCGTGGCGTCGGTGCCGGCCGGCCACTCGCTGCGCTGCTCGGGCAGGTGCTCCTTCATCGCCGCCCGCGCACGCTGGAGCGCACTGTTGACGGCGGGAACGCTCGTCTCGAGCAAGGCGGCCGTCTCCTTCGCCGAGGAGCCAAGCACATCGCGCAGGATCAGGATGGCGCGCTGAAGCGGGACCAGTCGCTGGATCGCCACGAGATAGGCCAGTTCGACCGTCTCCTTGGAGACGACCACGGCTTCGGGGTCGTCTTCGTCGGCGGCCAGCTCGTCGAGCAGCTCGTCGGGGTACGGCTGGAGCCACAGCACCTCGCCCGACGCGGACACGCTGCGGGGGCGCTTGTCGAGCGCGTCGAGACAGGCGTTGGTCGCGATCTTGTATAGCCAGGCCCGCAGCGTCGAGCGCGCGGCGAAGGTCTCCCGCCGACGCCAGGCGCGCAGGAACGTCTCCTGGACGGCATCCTCGGACTCCTCGAAAGAGCCGAGCATCCGGTAGCAGTGGACGTGCAGCTCGCGGCGATGGCGCTCGACGCTCGCGGTGAAGGAGGCGTGGTCGAGCTGTGTGTCTGATGTGGGGGTCATGCTCGTGTGACGGCGGGTCCCACGAAAACTAATCGCCGCCGGTCACCGAACACGTCGCGCGGGACCTGATCGAGACCGAGACGTTCGCCGTGCGTGTGATCTACGAGCACTACGGGCGCGCCCGCGTCGAGTCGGACTCGGTGAGGGCACCTCGCTAGTCCCCTCCGCGCGCACGCATCACCGCGAGCCCAACGAGCCGGGATACAAGCATCGCGACGTAAGCCAGCCCGCCGATCTGCTCGAGCATCACGAGCCCACGTGCGAAAGGCTTGGCCGGAGTCACATCGCTGAGGCCCGTGCTGGTCAAGTTCGTGAAGCTGAGAAACAGCAGCTCCATCCACGTCCGGTGCCCGCCGGATTGGGCGGCGGCGGCGAAGCTGCCGGGTTCGATCGCCTGGCACACCGTGTAGGTGTAGGCAAACGCCCACGCCACGAGCGTGAACGTGGCGCCGACGGCCCACAGCTCGTCGCGCGTGATCTCGCGGTCGGCCAGCATGTAGGTGATCAGCGCGCCGGCGGCGTAGAAATACAGCGCTGCCTCGAGCCCGGACGAATACGGCGCGAGCGTGTCGCTGCGGCTGACCGCCTGGATTATCAGCAGCAGCGTGGCCGGCGCTCCGAGCAGGACCGCAACCCAGGTCAGCGCCGGCGAGGCTCGCACCGCCAACAGGACAAGGCCGAGGATCAGAATTCCGAAGACGCTGAACAGAGGACGCCCGACCGACCGCCCCTCCATGAACGGGTACAGCAGCACGGCTGCCATCTGGGTGACGAACAGGACCGCGGAGGGTTCGCGGCGGGCGGCACGCAGCACCGCCCCAAGGTACCCTCCGCCTCGGTCGGCGCGCCCGCGCGCGACCCGCCGGTAGGGCCGGCCGGCCCGGGGACCGCTGCCGTCTCCGAGTCCTTATCGACGAATGCGGATGATCGTCTTCCCGCTGTTCCGCTCGGTCGGGTTGAGAGCGGCGACGGCATCGTCGAGGGTCGCGACGTTACCGATGTTGGTCCGCAATCGTCCGTCCCGCACCCGCTGGACGATCTCACTCAGTTGGGCACGATCGGCCTCGACGACGAAGTCGACTGCCAAGCCGTCGGCGGGCCGGGCCTCGGGCGGACCTACAACGGTCACCAGGATTCCTCCGGCCCGGATCAGGCCGGCGGACCGCTTCTGGATGTCTCCGCCGATGACGTCGAACACCAGGTCGACGCCGCCGACGTCTTCCAGGGCGTCGTTCTCGAGGTCGACGAACTCGTTCGCGCCGAAGTCGAGCGCCTTCTCGCGGTCGGCGGCGCGCCCGGTGGCGATGACGTAAGCGCCGGCCTCACGGGCGAGTTGCGTCACCATCGTCCCGACTGCGCCAGCCGCGCCGTGCGCAAGGACGCTCTGCCCCGCCTGAAGGTGGCCGTGGTCGAACAATCCCTGCCACGCGGTCAGGCCCGAGATTGGCAGGCTCGCGCCCACAGTGAACTCGACGTCGCCCGGCAGCGGCGCGAGGTTGCGCGCCTCGATCGCCACATACTCCGCCAGGGTGCCGTCGCGATGCCAGTCCGCGAGGCCGAACACCCGCTGTCCCACCGACACCCCAGTCGTGCCGTACCCGAGGGCGGCCACCACTCCGGCCAGCTCGTGCCCGGGGATCGACGGCGTTCGGTCACGGTCGCTTCGATCGGTCCAGGTCGAAGGCCACGCCATCTCAGTCGGGACGAATCCCGACGCATGAATCTCAACGATGACATCGTTGATCGCTGCCGGCGGCTCAGGCCGCTGCACCAGCCTCATCCCGGCCGTCCCCGCAGCCTGGTCCGTCACCACAATCGCTCTCATCCGGCACCTCCCGGTGTCGAGTTCTCGCCAATAGCACTTCTGAATCCTCGCGTACGCAGCGCTTCCGGCGAAGCTACGGCTCTCCGTGCACAGCAGGGCGCGGGACCTCGCGCCGGTGCGAGGCTGCCCGTCATCCGGCAACGCGTCAGGCCGGCTTCGCTGCCGCTTCCAGCGGCTGGGATTTCGTCTGCAAGAGCGGGTCGGGTATCCGGTCGCCGAGTCGCAGGAACCCGGCTCCGGTCACTGCTAGCGCTAAGGCGCCGCCCCACCAGGCGGCGTCGGGTGACGTTGCGAGGAGCGCGCCGCCGACCGCGGGCCCGAGGGCCACGCCTACCGTGAAGCTCAGACGGTAGAGCGACATGTAGCGGCCGAGCAGATGCGGCGGTGCGAGCTCGGCGACGACCGGGCCGAGCACGATGAACTGCGCACACTCCCCGATCGCTATCACGATCGCGACCCCGGCCAAGACGGTGGTAGCGGCGGGCGTCGAGCGCGTCAGCGTCGCAAGCAGGACCGCGAGCAGGCCGACAGCAAATAGCGCGCTGGTCGCGGCCAAAGCGTGTGTGCGGCGCATCCGCTTGACGACCCGCGTGGCTGGAACCTGCGCAACGACGATGAAGAAGGTGTTGAGGAAGATGACGATGCCGATCTCGCCCGGGCCTACAGGCGTGTGTGCCGTCGCAAAAGGCGGGAGGACGTTGGAAAAGAATGCGCCGCCGACCATCACGAGCACGATGTTGGCGGCGATCAAGGCGAGTAAGAGCCGATCTCGAGCAACCGCTCGGAAGCCTCTTCCGCTGTCGCTCTGCGACGCAGCATTCGCTGGGCGCGGATTGGGGATCCGCACGAGCACAACCAGCGCGAAGACAGCGAAGGTGACTGCATCGAAAAGGTAGAGCGCCTGGAAGGTGCGAAGGTGATGGGCCGAAGCGACGATGAAGCCCGCCACCGTCGCTCCGGCCCCCAGGCCGAAATTGCCTGCGACTCGAAAGAGCGCGATCACGGCGGCGCGTCGCTCCGGCGTGACCAGGGTCAGACTAAGAACTTGGTTCGCGGTTCCCGCGACTCCGAAACCGGCGCCGCCGACGATCGAGCAGACGAAGCCTTGCCAGGGACGGTCGACGAATGCGAGGCCTCCGTAGCCCAGTGCGCTCGCGAGATTGCCGGTAATCAGGATCGGCTTCGCACGGAAACGATCGACCAGCGCACCCGAAGGGAGCGTTACCACTGCGGCCGTGCCCATGATCGCCGCCAGCACCAACCCTGCCGTCGCCGTCGGGAAGCGGCGGACCTCGTGCAGGTAGATGATCTCGAACGGCAGGATCAGTCCAGTGCCGAAGTAATTGACGGCCGTCCCCGCTTGAAGAACGATGACGGGCCCCGACAGACCCGTCCGCCAAACGGCGAACACGCGTGCAAGCGGCCTGCTCACTTGCGGCCGACTCCAGCCTGCCTTTCGCGAGGTTTCCTCTCGCGAGGTCTCAGGCCGCCTTGCTGGGGGCGGATCGTCTGCCTCGGGGTGGCGTCGTGACGTAAGTCGTCGATGCGAGCGGTGGCGAGCGCTCGACGGAGAGTGGGATGCAGCATTTGAGCCTCCTTCCGCGAATTTGCCTGTCGCGGTTCTGACCCGGCTTGCGGGACGAACTCGCCGACGAATTTCGAGCATCGGTGGTGTCGCAGTGGTTGTGAGCCGCGATGCCAGACTTCGCTTGTGAACGACAGCGCTCTGATCCGTGCCCGTGCGGGCGACCAGCAGGCGTTCGCGGCGCTCGCGGACCCCTACCGGCGCGAGCTGCAGCTGCACTGCTATCGGATCCTTGGCCAGGTGCAGGACGCCGAGGACGCGGTGCAGGAGACGCTCCTGTCCGCGTGGAGTGCGTTGGAGTCATTCGAGGAGCGCTCGACGCTGCGTTCCTGGCTGTATCGGATCGCTACCAACCGCTGTCTGAACATGCTGCGCGACAGCGGTAGACGCCCCGCGACGGCGGCCGGGGTGGCATCTACCCCCCCGGAGCCCACCCGCTACGGCGAGGTGCTGTGGCTCGAGCCCTATCCCGACGCCCTGCTCGAAGGCATCGTGGACAGCGCGGCCGGTCCGGAGGCCCGCTACGAGACCCGCGAGGCGGTAACGCTCGCGTTCGTCACCGCGCTTCATCGTCTCCCGCCCCGCCAGCGCGCCGTGCTCGTGCTTCGCGACGTGCTCGGGTTCTCCGCCATTGACGTCGCCGCGATGCTCGATACCAGCCCGACGTCGGTGAACAGCGCGCTCATCCGCGCTCGCGCGACGATCGAGGAGCGCGGACCGGGGGCGTACGACGGAGCGCCGCTCCCCGGATCAGCCAAAGAACGCGAGCTCGTCGCGCGGTTCGCGGACGCATTCGAGCGCGGAGATGTGGAACCGATCGTCGCGCTGCTGACTGAGGACGCGTGGCTCACGATGCCCCCGGAGCCTCACGAGTACCAGGGCCTCGAATCGATCAAGCAGCTCTACGCCCATGCGTTCGCGAGACGGAACAACCCCCATCGCCTCATCTCGACGCGGGCCAACTCCCAACCCGCGTTCGGTCAGTACGTCAAAGACCCACACACCGAGGTCGGCCGCGCGCTCGGGCTACTCGTGCTGACACTTGACGGCGACCGCATCTCGCACATCACCCGCTTCGCCGCGACCAGCGCCCTCCCGCATTTCGGACTCCCCCGAACGATTCCGTGGTAGTCAGTCGCTCAGCGCCAGCCGCTCCGCGTGACCCGTGCAGACTCGCAAGATGTTCGTCCTTGAGCGGCACGGAGAGCGACTGATCAGTCGCTGGGGATACAAACCGCCGGGTGCATGTCGAGAGTGTCAGTGTTACCAACACGACACCAGATCACGTGCGGCTGACCCGGTCGAACCGCTTGCCCGAACGTGTAGATCGCGCGTGTGTCGTCGCCGAATCGCAGTTCGTAGAAGCCGGGGTGATCACCGAGCTCTCGTAGTTGGACTGCTCCTGGATCGCTCGGCGGTGTCGTAGAAAGCGGCGAGACGAACCTCTTGGCCGCAGCGCGGAACAGTTGACGCTCCGACTGCGTGAGCTTTGCGTAATCGCGCTTGAATTGCGCGAGCCGTTCAAACGTAGGCGCCGGATGACTGGGGGCGTTCGTGAACTCGTCCAGAAACTCGCCAAGCGAGTACGTCACATGACCGACGCCACTCTCCTGTTCGTATTGGACCTGATCCTCAATTCCGGCGGGACGCAACCGCATACCGCCTTGCGCCGGCTCGATCACCACATACTCGACCTCACCGAGCTCGCACCGCGAGATCGCCTCCGAGCTCAGCTTGCTCACATGGACAACGGTTGGCGCTCCGAGCACCGGAAATGGGACAGTGGTTTCGCCTGTGGGATTCATCCCCGGCGACGGCTCGTCCTCCTTCTGGCTGCGCGCCGTCGGCTGCCCGCGCGGCGTGTCGGTCGCGCCGGTCATCTCATTCGAACCGACTCAACAACGGGCGCAGGCGTGCAGGAGCGCCCGAGACAGGTGGACGGACGGCCGGCATGCCTGGATCGGTGGGCGTCGAAACGACCGATCCGAAAACATGACGCGGCGTGAACTCCGGCATACGACTCACGCTGTCCCCGTTAGCACCCGAAAACGAAGGGCTCCGGCAGAAACCCTGGCGAGATAGCCCCGATTCGCGATCCTGAGGTGGCCACCATACCATCGCGGAACCGCGTAAACAACTATCGAGCTGCCGCTGATTGCTCTTCTTAGCACTCACGACAACGCGGCCGAGAAACACATTGGCGCGCTGCCCTCTCGGACACAGGCAGCCATGCATCATGCTTCGGCGCGCAGCCGCGGAACGCCGATTGCAGGTCTCTACCGCACGGGCGTCGCCGGTCCCGCAACTCGCCACGGATGCAGGACTGGCGTGATCGACATGTGATGCTCACGTGCATGTCCTCAGCAGGCGGACGGGTTAACCCGTGGCGTTCTGGCGGTGAGCGAACACGACGCTCAGCTCTGGCCCAATGCCATATCGACCGCGCCACCATGAGGCGGTTCAGCCGGCGGTGTCAGCGGCTCGGTCGCCCTCGGGGACGTGCAGGGCATACCGGGATCCGACCCGGGTTTCCCTGGTGCGACGGCACCTTTCGACCGACAGGCGCCGATCCTCACGTCCGGGGTGAGGTCATAGCGGCGTTTGGCAAGGTCTTGTCAGCTTCTGGTGCTCAGTCGACGACGAGAGTGTTGTGTCGGTATGTGCGCGGCGGTAAGGTCCACCTCCAGCTCGCCGGCGTTTGTCGAGAGAGCGCCTATACAGCCTCGTGAGGGAGGGAGTATCGATGCGTGCAACGAGTCGTTTGCTCCGATGGCTGCTGCCCGTTGGTCTGGTGCTGGTTGCCGTCGTAGTCGGTGTTTCGGGCTCGGTGGCTAGTCCTGCACCTCACAGAGCGTCGGGCGCAACGGGCGGGGGTACCTCCGGTGTGCTTGATCTCCACCAGGGGTCTGCGTTGACGCTTGCGCTGTCTGGGGACGATCACTCGATCGTCATGAATTTCATGGGAAATCTGTGGACGATGCCGGCGGCAGGCGGTACGGCGACGCGGATCTCGAGTTTGTCGCAGGACACGGCTTATCCGACATGGTCACCGGATGGAAAGACGATCGCTTTTCAGTCGTATAAGAGCGGGACGTTCCATGTTTGGGCGATGAACCCGGACGGGTCGAATGTCCGGGAGCTTACGTTCGGCTACTACGACGATCGTGAGCCGGTGTTCTCTCCGGATGGGACACAGATTGCCTTTTCCTCCGATCGACCGCCGGCGGGGTCGCCGGAGGGGACTGCGAGTGGTAGCTACAACGTATGGGTTCTCACGCTGGCGACCGGGCAGTTGACGGAGATCACGCATGAAGCGGTCCTGAGCAATGCCTACTACCCGACGTGGACGCCGGATGGTTCGCATATCACCTACGTGGAAAATAACCACACGATTGATTCGATCTCTGCGGACGGGCAGGGTTCGGCCCAGCTGCTCTACACGAACGCGTCGATGACGCTGTACTCCCCGACGTACTCGCCGGACGGGCAGAACCTCGCCTACGAGGGCCAGCTCGCCGCGGATTCGGGGGGACCGACCAGCGTGAACGGGGGGCCGCTGACGCAGTTGTTTGTGAATGGCCAGGCGGTGTCGGGCGATGAGGACGTGTTCGCATTCCCGGCGCCGTGGTTGTCGAACGACACGCTCGTCTATGCGGCGAATGGGAAGATCTGGCAGCGGAACGTCACGACGGGGACCGAGACGAACGTCCCGTTCACCGCGCGAGTGTCGTTCGCACGGGCTGCCTATCCGATGAAGGACTACAACTTTTCGTCGACGGCGAAGCAGCAGGCTGTGGGCATAGTCACTCCGGCGCTGTCGCCGGACGGAAAGCAGGTGGCGTTCGTCGCGCTGAATCAGTTGTGGTTGATGACGATCGGGCACAAGCCGCACGCGCTGACGCACGATCAGTTCTACAAGGCGGATCCGGCGTGGTCGCCGGATGGGAAGTCTTTGGCGTACTCGACTGACTCGGATGGGTCGATGGCGATCTTTATCCGCAACCTGAAGACCGGGGCGACGCGGAAGTTGACGGCGCCGTTCGAGGGTCCGGAGGTGCAGTTGGCGTGGTCCCCAGACGGCAAGAAGATCGCGTTCATGGACACGCTCGATCTGGAGGCTGGTGCCCGGGAGATGTACGTCGCGGATGTCGCGACAGGGCAGTTTCAGAAGGTGTGGGGGACGGCGAACTCCGCGGGCCTCACGATCAACTCCGACTTTGAGCCGGGCCGTCCGACGTGGGGCCCGGACAGCAACACGATCGCGCTGGCGGCGCTGCAGCAGTATTCGAACCGCTTCCGCGAGGGTGTGAGCAAGATCGCCACGGTGAACGCGACGACGGGTGCGACGAACGAGTATTTCGCGGATCCCGCCAGGCCGTACGAGACGATCAGCAACCGCGTGGAGGACGACGGGCCTGTGTGGTCGCCGAACGGTAAGTTCATGGCCTATGTGATGGACAACGTGTTGCAGGTCGTGCCGGTTGATCCGGCGACCGGGGCACCGACCGGGCCGGCGAGGCGGTTGACGGTGGAGGCGGCGGATCAGCTGAGCTGGTCGGGAGACTCACAGCACATTCTGTATGACGCGGCTGGGACGCTGCGGCTGATCTCGATCAACGGGGGCGCGCCCAAGACGGTCCCGGTGAAACTCACGTGGAGGCCGCAGGCGCCCCCGAAGGGGGAGAAGGTCATCCACGCTGGAACGCTGTGGGCGGGAACGAGCGGTTCCGAGCAGAAGAACGTGGACATCGTGGTGAGCGGCAACAAGATCGTGAACGTGGGGCCGGCTCAGCCACGGTCGACGTACCCCGCTGGCGTGCAGTATGTGGATGCGTCCAAGGACACGGTGATCCCAGGCTTGTGGGAGTCGCACGCGCACGAGGGGATGGATCAGCCGTTCTCGGGTGGTCGCACGAATCGTCTCGAGCTCGCGATGGGCATCACGAGCGAGATGTCGATGGGGGACGAGCCGTACCACTCACTCTTGGAGGTTGAGTCCCAGCGGTCCGGCGCGGCTCCCGGCCCTCGATACTTCTGGGCTGCCGAGCCGGTCGACGGGGGCAGGATCTTCTACGCGTGGATGCGGGCGGATCCGAACGCGTCAGCGGTGACGACGAATCTGCAGCGGCTTGGGAAGCTGAACCCGGACATCATGAAGACTTACGTCAGGCTCCCCAACAACCTCGAGCAGGTTGCGATTCAGGCCGGTCACACCCTCGGGATACCGTCGTTCTCGCACTACTTCTGGCCGGCGCTGGCGTTCGGCCAGGATGGCGGCTCGCACTGGGCGACACAGCGATTGGGCTACCAGATCGCGGTGTCCAACGACGTCATCGCCTACGACGACACGATCCAGCTGTACGCCCGCTCGGGAATGTCGATCACCACGACGCCGTACACGGGCGCGCCGAACTTCCTCCCCGACATCAACGGTCAGCCGTTCACCAGTGACCCGCGGATCAAGGCGCTGCAGAGCCCGTGGCAGTACGCGCTGGCACAGCAGGAATTCGCGGCGCCCCCGCTCACCACGGCACGGTTGGCGACCCAGGTCGGGACGACCAAGGCGCTGGCGCAAATTGCCGCGGCGGGTGGCACGGTGGCCATCGGTACCGATAACCCGATCGGCTTTGGCAACTTCGGACAGGTGATCGCCATCAGCGAGGTGGCACAGACGGGCCTGGGCAACTATCAGGCGCTGCGCGCGGCGACCGTGGAGCCGGCCAAGATCATGGGGGTCTCCAACCAGCTGGGCACGATCCAGCCCGGGATGATCGCCGACATGGATGTCATCCACGGCAACCCGTTGGTGGACATCGAGACGATCGCGAACGATGTGTATGTGATGCAGAACGGGAACCTGTACACCCCGCAGGAGTTGATCGGGCCATACGCGGCGAGCAGCGCCAAGGATGCGTCTGTCACCAGGCTCCCGTCTCGGGCGGGGTCGCGCCGAACTCCCATCTGGGAGACGCCTGGCGAGCTGCGCAAATCAGTGACCTTGGATCTGTCACAGCTCTGCTGATGACAGGCCGGCTATTAGGTGCTCGGGCGGGCGTCGCACGTTGCGTCGGTCGCTCGAGCTCCGTGCTGGCGCTGGCGGTCGCGTTGGTTGTGGTGTCGGGCGGGTTCGCGCGTGCCGACACCGATCCCGCCAGCACCTATCTGCTTTCGAATCAGGTCTTCCTGAGTTCGCAGTCGACCGCCATGTCGTCTGCTCAGCGGCAGTTGGTTGCCGCGGTGGCAGCGGCAAACCGCGCGGGCTTCGCGATCCGCGTGGCGGTTATTTCCAGCGACTACGACCTGGGGTCGGTCCCTGGGCTCTGGGATAAGCCGCGCGCATACGCGCGGTTCCTTGGCGTGGAGTTGTCGGGCGCGTCCGTGCGACAGCGGTTGCTGGTCGTCATGCCGAACGGCTTTGGTTTCGACTGGCCGGGCCACGCTTCCGCGCCGGCATATGGATTGCTTGCGACCCTGCCGCTGGACAGCGGCGCGGGGACGGGTCTGGCCGGGGCGGCGCAGGTTGCCGTGCGCCGGCTGGCACGCGCCTCCGGCGTTGCCCTTCCACCGAGCCC
>DATFDC010000164.1:0-3605 GCA_035252415.1 Solirubrobacteraceae bacterium | reverse complement strand
GTCACGTTGTAGGTGAAGCGGCGCCGCCCGGTCAGCGGCGTGTTCCAGAAGATCGTGTGCCCGATGAAGCCGTCCTCGCGCTGGGCGGCGAGCAGCGACTCGAGCTCGCGCCGCGATCGTCCGGGGTCGAAGTGGCGCCAGCTGATCGCGGTGAAGCACGAGTCCCAGTACCACTGCCACGGGTAGTGGCCGGGGCTCGGGCAGGTGTAGGCAAACGGCACGCCGTCGGCGTTGCGGGTGCCCTCGCGCCAGTTCTGGCGGAGCGCGGCCTCGCAGATCTCGCGGACGGCGGTGCGGTCGGCCTCGGGCACGGATTGTGCGGTGCCGGGCGGGGCTTGCGCGGTATCCGGGGCGGCGCGGTCTAGGGCGGGTTCGTCGGCGCGGGCGCGCTCGTCCTCGGGCAGCATCCAGCGGGATCCTCGCATGGAGGACCTTCGCGGCGTCCCGCCGTCGACTTCAGTGGGCTACGCGGCCTTGGGCTCCGCGAGCGCCGACGCGTCAGGCTGTGGCCCGGGAAGCACGACCTCTGGCCGGTACTCGATTCGCCCGAGCTCTTGACGTTCTGCCCCACATTGGTCGCACAACAGAACCAGGCGCAGCTCGCCCTCTTCGCGGACGTACCGCGAGGCCCCGCTATGTGTACCCGAGTGATCGCACATCATGGCTATCTATGGCCACCAACGGCGTCGGAGGGTGGAAAAGTCCGCCTGCGTGGGGAAAGATCCTCTTCGGGTCGGACGGATAGTCTGGCGGGCATGGACATCCAGGCAGCCGTGACCGAATCGAAGGGAGCGCCGTTTGAGATCCGGCGCGTTTCGCTTGACGACCCGCGCGCGGACGAGATCCTCGTGCGCGTGGCCGCATGTGGCATCTGCCACACGGACCTGATCATCCGCGACCAGTGGTATCCGGTGCCGCTGCCCGCCGTCCTGGGTCACGAGGGGGCCGGGGTCGTCGAGGCCGTCGGCAGCGCGGTGTCGAAGGTGGCGGTCGGCGATCACGTGGCGATGAGCTACGGCTCGTGTGGTAGGTGTGTGAACTGCCAGGCCGGCGAGCCCTGGGTCTGCCACGACTTCTTCGCCCGCAACTTCGGCGCAACGCGTCCCGATGGTTCGACCGCGCTTCGTGCTGGGGAGCAGGCGATCCACTCGCACTTCTTCGCGCAGTCGAGCTTCGCGGGTCATGCGATCGCCACCGAGCGAAATGTCGTCAAGCTGGATCCGGACGTGCCGCTCGAGGTCGTGGCGCCGTTCGGGTGCGGCATCCAGACGGGCGCGGGGGCGGTCCTGCGCGTGTTCCGGCCCGAGGCGGGGGCGAGCATCGCGGTGTTCGGCGTCGGCACGGTCGGGCTGGCCGCGGTGATGGCCGCACGGGTTGCCGGCTGCACGACGATCATCGGGGTCGACGTTCGTACTGCCCGGCTCGATCTGGCCTCTGATCTCGGGGCCACACACGTGGTTGATGCCGGTTCGACGGATGCTGTCGAGGCGGTTATGCAGGCCACCGGCGGGATCGGCGCGGACTTCTCGATCGACGCCACCGGCTCACCCGAGGTGCTTCGCCAGGCGGTCTACTGCACCGGTCCGGGCGGGGTGTGTGGCCTGATCGGCGCGCCGCCGTTCGGGACAGAGGTGTCGCTCGACACGAACCTGATTCTCGCGATGGGGCGCACGGTGCGCGGGATCGTCGAGGGCCAGAGCGTGCCTGACGTGTTCCTGCCCCGGTTGATCGAGCTCTGGCGCCAGGGGCGCTTCCCCGTCGACCGGATCATGACCCACTACGCGTTCTCGGAGATCGAGCAGGCCGCGCGCGACGCCGAGGAGGGCAAGGTCGTCAAGCCCGTGCTGCGGATGGATTCGTAGGGGTCCGTCATGCGCGAAGGGCCCGGCGCCGGGTCGGCGCCGAGCCCTTCAGAGACCTGAGTGGGGGCTCGAGGTTCTCTATGCGCGGTGCTGCAGTGCCCGACCGGTTCGGCCGAGGACGTGAGCACGTGTGGTCGACCGCCACTGTCGGCGCGGGCTGCGCAGCCAGCCGGCCGGGGCGTCGAGGCCTTGGGTGGCGATGCTCCAGGCGAGCATGCCGACGATGCCGACGATCACCAGGAGGGCTAGGACGATGTTGAGGACGAGGGCGATGGACATTTCTTCAGGCTCCGTTTCGGTGGTTGCCCTAGTAATGGTCGGAGGCGTCTGAAAGAGCACCGTCGGGCCAGCGTCGGAGCTGTGTAAGAACGTCCCGGATGCCTGAGCCGCTGGGCAGTTGCGAAAACCCCTGCAAAATTCATTGCAGAGGCAGGATCTGGGAGGTGTCTGGCGTGGCCGCTTGTTAGGGTGCTGCCGGCTTCCATCCAGGGGGCTGTACCGCGACCGCGGCACCTGAGTTCTCGGGTGCCGATCCGTGTCGTGGCGAGGACCCGTGCCTTCATGCGTTCAGCTCTCTCACGCCATCGAGCCGCCGGCCTCGCCGTCTGTGTGCTCGTGTGTGCGCTACTGCTCGGGAGCCGACTGACCCCGACTAGCGCCGGCGATCTTCAGAGCCAGATCAGCGCGAGCAAGTCGGCCGCCGCGTCCTTGAAGTCGCAGATCGCCCGCGAGTCGGCGCAGATCCGCACGACCGGACATGGTCTGGCCGACGCGAACCGGCGCCTGGCCGTGCTGCAGCGGGCGCTGACCGCCCGCGAGGCGGAGCTGGGCAGAGTTCAGCGCGCGCTGATCGCCACGCGCAACCACCTGGTCGATCTCGAGAACCGCCTGCAGAGCGCCACCCATGCCCTGGCCGCAAACCTGGTCACCGACTACGAGCAGGGCCGGCCCGATCTGATGTCGGTGATCCTCGAGTCGCACGGCTTCACGGATCTGTTGGAGCGGGTCAGCTTCCTGCGCCGCATCGGGCTTCGCGACGCCCAGATCGTGGGTGCGACCCGAGTCGCCAGGGCGGCGGTGACCCGGCAGGCGGAGATGCTCGATGCCCTGGAGCGGCGCGACCGCGGGCTGGCCGCTCAGGTGCTCAGGCAGCGGGATGGCGTCGCCGCGTTGCAGGCAGCGCTGCTCCACGAGCAGATCTCACAGCTTGGCCAGCGTGGGCGGGATGCCGCCAAGCTGCACACGCTGAACGCACGGCTCGGGCGGCTCGAGGCCAAGGCGGCCGCCCAGGCTCGGGCCGCGGCGGTGACCGGCAACCCGGGGGTCGGCGGGATCGCGATCAACACCGGCGGCATGGTCCAGGCCCCACCGGGCGCGCCTGCCGCAGTGCGCGAGGTGATCGCCGCGGGGAACGCGATCGCCACGCTGCCGTACGTCTACGGCGGCGGTCACGCCTCCTTCCACGCCGACGGGTACGACTGCTCGGGCTCGGTCTCGTATGCGCTCGCAGCGGCGGGGCTGGTGACCTCGCCGCTGACGTCGGGCGCGTTTGAGAGTTGGGGCGATCCGGGGCCGGGGCGGTGGATCACCGTGTACGCGAATGCCGGCCACGTGTGGATGGAGGTGGCCGGGTGGCGCTTCGATACGGTGGCGCTGGCCGAGGGTGGGACGCGGTGGTCGCGGGGCGGTGGCGAGGTCTCGGGCTACGTGGTCCGGCATCCGCCCGGGCTGTAGGTCTTGGTC
>DATFDC010000163.1:0-5017 GCA_035252415.1 Solirubrobacteraceae bacterium | reverse complement strand
GTCCAGAATGCTTCGAGGCGTCTCCGAACCGGCGTCATCAAACTGACGCCGGGCGACTATACTTTATGAAGTGACCGATCAGCGCGTAGAGAACGTAATCATCGTGGGCAGCGGCCCGGCCGGCTATACGGCGGCGCTGTACACGGCCCGCGCGAATCTCGACCCGTTTGTGATCGAGGGCTTCGCCTGGGGTGGGCTGCTTCAGCAGACCACCGACGTCGAGAACTATCCGGGCTTTCCCGAGGGGATCATGGGCCCGGAGATGATGCAGCACTTCCGCGACCAGGCCGAGCGCTTCGGCGCGCGCCTGGAGACCGACGATGCCACCCAGATCGAGATCTCGCAGGAGGGCGGGCTGCACAAGGTATGGACCGGTGATCAACTCCACGTGACCCGGGCGCTGATCCTGGCCATGGGCGCGCAGCACCGCAAGCTGGGCATACCCGGCGAGGCCGAACTGTCCGGCCGCGGCGTCAGCTACTGCGCGACCTGCGACGCCGCCTTCTTCCGCGACGCGCCCACGCTGATCGTCGGCGGGGGCGACTCGGCCATGGAGGAGGCGATGTTCCTGTCGAAGTTCGCCGCCAAGGTGGCGATCGTGCATCGGCGGGACGAGTTCCGCGCCTCGAAGATCATGCTCGAGCGAGCCCGCGCGATCCCCAACATCGAGTGGATCACCCCGTACGAGGTCGACGAGTTCAGCGGCGAGAACGGCTCGCTGACCGTGGCACGCCTGCGCAACACGGTTGACGGCTCGACTCGTGACCTGGAGGTGACCGGCGCGTTCATCGCGATCGGCCACGAGCCGCAGTCCCAGCTGGTCGACGGGCAGGTCGAGACGGATGCCGCCGGCTATGTGGTTACCAAGGGCCACTCGACGCTCACCGGCATCCCCGGCGTGTTCGCGGCGGGCGACCTGGTCGACCACACCTACCGCCAGGCGGTGACCGCGGCGGGATCGGGCTGTCAGGCCGCGCTCGATGCCGAGTGGTACCTGCGCGACACGCCGTTCCCGCTCGAGGAAGAGGCCGGCGCGACCGTCACCACGGCCGGGTCCTAGTAGCGGCGCGGCTTAGAGGGCCGGGCATCCCGCCCGGCCCCAGCAGCCACACGACCGGCAGTTAGTAAGGACAGCCGTACATCGGGCGGGTGTTGCCCGACGGCGGCGAGGAGTGCATGCCCAGCGCGAAGTCCTGGGTCCAGGTCCCGGTGCCGGTGGCGTAGCCCTTGACCGGCCGGGTGCTGACCCCGGTACCGACGTTGCGGAAGGTCGGGTTGAGGATGTTCTCGCAGTGACCGGTGCTGCCCATCCAGGCGTGCACGACCGAGCGGGGCGTCGAGAACCCGGTGGCGATGTTCTCGCCCGCCGAGCGCCAGACGTACCCGGCCGCGCTGATCCGCCCGGCGAAGTTCGTCCCGTGGGTGAACTGGTCGCTCGAGACCATCGCGTCGGTCCAGGCCTGGGCCGAGTGGTGCAGCTGCGGCGAGGCCGAGAGCGGCGGCAGGTGGTGCTGCGAGCGCGCCTGGTTGATCAGGCAGACGACAGCGGAACGGAGAAGCTTGGGTGAGGCGTGTCCGACGCGGGCATCGGCACCGGCGCAGCCGCGATCCACCCCGGCATGACGATGCCGGCGGTGGTGCTTGTGGCTCGGGGTGGTGGCCGTCGCGGCCGGAACCACGGCGAGTGCCGCGCTGCCGATGACGGTCAGGGCAGCGAGCAAGCTGCGAACAGGGCGACGATGCCGATTGGAGTTGGATGCATAACCATCGTGAGGGATCGGCATAGCCTGGGTAATCGGCCATGCCGGCGAAACCTTCACACCCGCGGCAGGTTAAATAGCCGATTCGTCGATGAAACCGATGCGAAACTGATCGCTAATTCGTCGATTTTTCGCGAAATGTCTACAGCGGGCGGCCATGAGGGCAAGCTGCCGAGCGTCGTCGTCAGTCCTCATAGGCGAAGAATCCCTCGCCGGTGAGCCACCCCAGGCGCCCCGACATGGCCAGTGAGCGCAGCAGCGGCGCGGCCCGGTAGCGCTCCTCCCGGCGCTCCTCGTACAGGCCGTCGAGGACGGCCAGGACGTGGTCGAGCCCGATCTCATCTGCCCAGTGCAGGATCCCGCGCGGGTAGTTGAGGCCGTGGACCATGCCGGCGTCGACGTCATCGGTGCTGCCCACGCCCTCGGCGAGGGCGAATGCCGCCTCGTTGATGACCTGGCAGACGATGCGCCCCAGCACCAGCCCGGGCGCATCGCCGACCCAGGCGGTGTGCTTGCCGAGCGTGGCGAAGAAGCGCTCGGCCGCCGAGGCTGCCGACCGGGCGGTGTCCGGCCCCCGGGTCAGCTCGACCAGTCTGGTCTCCTCAAAC
This sequence comes from Solirubrobacteraceae bacterium, assembly GCA_035252415.1. Classification (GTDB taxonomy): domain Bacteria; phylum Actinomycetota; class Thermoleophilia; order Solirubrobacterales; family Solirubrobacteraceae; genus Palsa-465. The sequence continues at coordinate 2,649 of DATFDC010000163.1, read as the reverse complement.
GGCGGGAGCGCGTGGAAGCCGACCGCGCCGCCGCCGGGATCGAGCATCGACAGCGAACCGGCGGCGCAGCAGAGCGCCTGCGGTCCGCCCTGAAGGGGGGCGTCGAGCTCCTCGCCGAGGCCGAAGTCGAGGATCAGGAACGGCGGCTCGCGGTCCTGCGCCGCGTCGGGGCGGACGACCTCCCAGCCGGCTTCGGACGCGGCGCCGGCCACCGCCCGGGCCAGCGCCGAGTGTCCGGCGATGACCACCAGACCGTCGCCCCCACCGGGGGAGAGCGGCTCGGGATCGGGTGGCCGGTGTTCCCCGCCGGCCGGGTACTCGTAATAGCCGTGGCCGGATTTCCGTCCCAGTCGTCCCGCGGCCACCGTCCGGACGCTGATCGGCGAGGGCTGCCAGCGGGGCTCGCCGAAGCTCTGCTCGTAGAACGAGCGCGACACGTCGAGGCCGGTGTCCACCCCGACGAGGTCCATGAGCTCGAAGGGCCCCATGCGGAAGCCGCCGCTCATCCGGCAGATCCGGTCGATCTCCTCGAGCGAGGCCACCCGCTCCTGAAACAGCTTGAGCGCCTCGAGCGCGAACGGCCGGTTGCAGCGGTTGACCAGGAAGCCGGGACCGTCGGCGGCGATGATCACGTGCTTGCCCATCGCCTCGCCGGCGGCGCGGGCGCGCTCCACGGCAGCCTCTGAGGACTGCTCGCCCGCGACCACCTCGAGCAGGCGCATCACCGGGGGTGGATTGAAGAAGTGCATCCCGACCACGCGCTCGGGTCGCTTGGCGCCGGCGGCCACCGCGGTGACCAGCAGGGAGGAGGTGTTGGTGGCCAGCACGCAGTCCTCACCGACGATGCCGTCGGAGAGACTGGCGAACAGGTCGCGCTTGAGCTCGAGCCGCTCCGGTGCGGCCTCGATCACCAGCTCGGCTTCGGACAGGTCCTCGAGTGCGGGCGCGGCATGCAGTCGCGCGCCAGCCTGCTCCGCGTCCTCCGCGCTCAAGCGCCCCCGCTCCACGCCGCGCTTCAGGTGGCCCCGGATCCGCTCGAGGCCGCGCTCGAGCGCTTCGCCCACCGGGTCATGCAGCAGCGTCCGCGCTCCGGACAGGCAGGCGAGCTGGGCGATCCCGGCACCCATCGTGCCGGCGCCGGCGACTCCGATCGTCTTCGGGGGGTTGGTCCCCGCGCTCACGCAGGCACGAGCGCGTTGACCCCGGTCAACGCGCGCCCGATGATCAGCTTCTGGATCTGCGAGGTCCCCTCGTAGAGCGTGGTCACGCGCGCGTCGCGCAGGTAACGCTCGACCGGGTAGTCGTCGACGTAGCCCGAGCCGCCGTGGACCTGGATGGCGGCGTTGGCGCAGCGGACCGCCGCCTCGGTGGCGAACAGCTTGGCGACCGAGGTCTCGGTGCTGTTCGGCTTGCCGTTGTCCTTGAGGTATGCGGCGCGCCACACGAGCATGCGCGCGGCGTCGGTCTCGAGCGCCATGTCGGCGATCATCTCCTGGACCAGCTGGAAGGCGGCGATCGGCCGGCCGAACTGCTGGCGATCCTTGGAATAGCGGATCGAGGCGTCAAGACAGCCCTGGCAGATGCCGACGCAGCCGGAGGCGACGCTGTAGCGGCCAGACTCGAGCGCGCTCATCGCGACCTTGAAGCCGTCGCCGATCTCGCCCAGGATCGCGTCATCGGCTGCCTCGACGTCGTCAAGCGAGATCGCCGCGGTGTCCGAGCCGCGCAGCCCGAGCTTGTGGTGGATCTCCTGCGGCTGGTAGCCGGGCTGGTCAGTCTCGACAAGGAAGCAGGCCAGGCCGCGATAGCCCTGCTCCGGATCGGTCTGGGCGAACACCAGCGCGAGCTTGGCGTGGCTGCCCATCGAGATGAACATCTTCGCGCCGTTGATGACCCAGCCCGAGTCGGTGCGCCTGGCCCGGGTGCGCTGGTTGGCCGCGTCCGAGCCGGTGTCGGGCTCGGTCAGGGCAAAGCAGGCGAGCCACTCGCCGGAGCACAGCTTGGGCAGGTAGCGCAGCTTTTGCTCCTCGGTCCCCCAGCGCAGGATCGCCGAGCAGACCAGAGAGGTCTGCACCGAGACCACGGTGCGCATCGAGGAGTCGCCGCGCCCCATCTGCTCCACGATCAGGCCGTAGGTCAGATAGTCGAGACCGGCGCCGCCGTACTCGCTCGGGACGATCGCCCCCAGGTAGCCCTGCGCGGCGATCTTGGCCACGAGATCGAGGTCGAAGTGCTCGTTGCGATCGTTCTCGCGCGCGCGCTCGACGATCTCGTTATCGACGAAAGCACGTGCGGTGTCGCGGACCAGGCGCTGCTCGTCGGTCAGCTCGAAGTCCATGGCGCGGCACGCTAGCGAAGCGAACTAAAAGCTGCGGCGGTGGGCGCCGCGAGCCCCCGCCGCGGGTCGGCGGGGGCTGGTTGGCGCGACGTGCCGTCCCGGGGCCTTGGCGATTTGTCGGCGGCGCCTGGACGGCGGCGCCTTAGGACGCCGGAGGCAGCGCCGAGGGGTTGGTGGCGGGGGAGACCTGGATGGTCACCGGCGCCGAGGCGCCGCCGATGTTCCCGTCACCGCCAGTGATCCGGGCGCGGAACTGATAGCTCCCGGCCTTTCCGAACGTCCAGCCGAACTGGAACGTCGAGGCATGGCTC
>DATFDC010000162.1:0-5228 GCA_035252415.1 Solirubrobacteraceae bacterium | reverse complement strand
CGGCGCCGGCATGTACACGCTGGTGCGGGCGTCGAAGCGCTCGCAGGTGGGCGCGGTGCTCGTGCACAAGCTGCGCCTGGTCGACGTGGTCGACGCGCCGTCGCTCGACGACGGGATCGACCTGCTGCTGCGTGCGCTGGCCGGACGTGTCCCGGTGTTTCACACGGCGGCGATCGAATCGGCCTTCCTCTCGCGAGAGTTCGCCCGCCGGCGCGTGCGGTTGCCGGCCGCGGCCGACACCGAGGCGCTCGGGCGCCGGTGGCTGACCCATCGCGACGGGAAGGCGCCGGCGCACGCGATCTCGCTGGGTCGGTTGGCCGGCGCGCTCGGTCAGCCGGCCGAGACGCCCCACCATGCGCTGGGGGATGCGCTGACCACGGCGAAGCTGTTCATCTCGCTGGCCAGCCTGCTCGACACGCTGGCGCCGCAGACGGTCGGCTCGCTGATGGACGCCGGCGAGCGCACGATGTCGGCCCGGCGGTTCGGTCCGGGGTGAGGCGGTCAGGCGCCGGCCGGTCGCGCGAGCGCTCGCACCAGTAGGACCAGGACCCTGGCCGGCTGGTGGACGACGTGCCAGCGGGTCGGGCGCAGGGGGTCGAAGCCGGCGCCGCGGTACACGAGGTCCTTCTCGCGGTCGCGCTGGAAGACCCCCGGGCCGCTGTGATACGTCGAGCTGTCGAGCTCGACGATCACCTTCTCCTTGTGCCACACGAAGTCGGCCTCGAACCGCCCGAACTTCACCTGCGTGTCGGGCATGGGCAGTCCCGCGTCGCGGATCAGCCGCAGCAGGGCCTTCTCGGCCCGCGAGCGGCTGATCGCCATCGTCGTGTCGTCGGCGAGTACCTCGGCCAGGCGGGCCGCGCCACGCCGGCCGCGGTGGCGCTCGAGCACCGACTTCAAATCACCTGGGGTGAAGCGGCGGAGGGCGAGGCCCGCGTCGATCACGTCGATCAGCTCATCTTTGGTCCCGACCGCCGCGACCTCCAGCACCGCTCGCGCCGGCGAGCTCACCCAGAGGCCCTGCTCGCGCCGCAGGTCGCGCCGGTCGATCGTCTTGATCCGATGGACCCGCATCCCCTCGCGCGATCCGCAACATCGCCCGACCACCGACACCTCCACCTCTTGCGGCTGCGTCTTACGCATTCCCCACACGAACGCCGCCGACCGATGACTCAGGAAGGCCCGCTCATCGAGCGCCAGCAGCGCCGCCTGCTCAAGCGCCAGCGGCGGCAGAACCCCGCAGCCCATCGAATACACGCCCCGAAACACCACGTGCAGCCGGCCGCACTTCAGCCGGTGCCGGACCGCGTCCTCGCTCAGCCCGCAGTCGGCCAGCTGGCCAGGGGTGAGCAGCGTCCTCTGCCGAGCGGCGATCCGCGCCGCAGCCGCGTCTCGCTCCCCTCCCAGCACCGGAAACGCCTCACTCGGCTCCCCTGGTGTGGCGAGTGCGGGGTTCTCCGCACCTGATCCCGGCGAGCGTGAACTCGCGCCGGGAGGCGTGGCGAGTGAGGGGTTTTCGGGCCTCGGATCAGGGGGCATGGGCGGAGTATGCGTCCGCGAGCTGCGCACTCCGCCGTAAAGAAACTCTTTTGTTGCAGAACGCGTATCGCGGACCGAAGCTGACCCGGTTCGCCAGTACGGTGGCGCGGACCGAGCGTGAGCAACGAAGGAGGCTCCAATGCCAGACCGTTACATCCCCGGCGTGCCGTGCTGGATCGACACCAACCAGCCGGACACGGAGGCGGCCGTCTCGTTCTACGGCGGCCTGTTCGGCTGGGAGATCGAGGACTCGATGCCGCCGGGATCCGAGCACCACTACTTCATGGCGCGCATCCGCGGCGGCGACGTCGCCGCCATCAACGGGATCCCCGAGGGAGCGCCGCCGACCGCCACGTGGGACACCTACATCTGGGTCGAGAGTGCGGATGACACCACGGCGAAGGCCAAAGCCGCGGGCGGCACCGTGCTCACGGAGCCGATGGACGTGTTCGACGCGGGTCGCACGGCGGTGCTCAGCGACTCCGAGGGCGCGGTGTTCTGCCTGTGGGAGCCGAACCACCACCGCGGCGCCACGATCGTCAACGAGGCCGGGTCGCTGAACTTCAACAACATGAACACGCACGACCCCGACGCGGCTAGGGCGTTCTACGGGGCCGTGTTCGGTTGGGGGACGATGCCGATGGGCGGCGGCGCCGAGGCGTGGACGCTGCCCGGGTACGGCGAGCACCTCGAGCTGCTGAACCCGGGAACTCGCGAGCGGATGGCCTCGATGGGCGCGCCGGCGGGATTCATCGACGTCGTGGCGACGCTCAGCCCGATCCCCGAGGAGCAGGGTCCGGCGAACTGGAGCGTGACCTTTGCGGTCGACGACGCCGACGCCACCGCGCGCAAGGCGAGCGAGCTAGGCGGTCAGGTGGTGGCCGGTCCGTTCGACGCGCCCTGGGTTCGCATGGCCGTCATCAGCGACCCGCAGGGCGCGACGTTCATCGCCAGCCAGTTCGTCCCCGAGAACCGGGATCTCAGAACAGCTGTAGGTAGCGGTCGAGCTCCCACTGCGTGATCTGCTCGTGCGCGGCCTGCCACTCGCGGCGTTTGACCTTGGCGTAGTAGTCGACGTAGTCGCCGTCGCGAGTGGTCCCCAGCGCCCGCCGGAGGACGTCGTTCTTCTCCAGCTCGCGCACGGCGTCGAGCAGGTTGGCCGGCAGTAGCTCGATGCCGGCCCGCTCACGCTCCTCCGGATGCATCTCGTACAGGTTGGCCGAGTTCGGCTCGCCGGCCTCGAGCCCTCGATCGATCCCGTCGAGGCCGGCTGCGAGCATGGCGGTCGCCGCCAGATACGGATTGCAGGAGCCGTCGACTGTGCGGTCCTCGATCCGTCCGGGCGCCGGGATGCGGAGCATCTGCGTACGGTTGTTGTAGCCGTAGCTCACGTACGCCGGGGCCCAGGTGGCGCCGCTGGTGGGCGCCCCCACTACGAGGCGCTTGTATGAGTTCACGGTGGGTGCGGTGACCGCGATGTAGGCCTTGGCGTTGGCCTTCAGCCCGCCGATGAACTTGTAGGCGAGATCCGACAGGCCGAGTCCGCGCGGGTCGTCGGCCGTGTCGCGCTCGAACAGGTTCTCGCCGCCCGACCACAGGCTCACGTGGAAGTGGCAGCCGTTGCCGGTCAGATTCGCGAACGGCTTGGGCATGAACGTGGCGATCAGGCCGCGCTGCTGGGCCAGCGACTCGACCATGTAGCGGTAGAACACAGCCCGGTCGCAGGTGGTCAGAGCGTCGGCGAACTGGAAGTTCTGCTCGAACTGCCCGTTGGCGTCCTCGTGGTCGGTGGCGTAGTTGTCCCACCCCAGCCCGGTGACCGCCTTCGACACTTCGGAGACGAAATCGAGGTTGCGGGTGAGCGCCCGCATGTCGTAGCAAGGGAGATCCAGCGTGTCGAGCTGGTCGGCCACCTCGATCGAGCCGTCGTCGCGCCGGCGAACGAGGAAATACTCGAGCTCGGCGCCCATCTTCAGCTCGAACCCGAGCTCTGAGGCCCGCGCCAGCATGTTGCGCAGGATCGTCCGCGGGCAGAACGGCCACGGCTCGCCCTCGACCGTCACGTTGCACGCGAAGCGCGCCACGTTCGGCTGCCAGGGGAGGATCGTCAGCGTCGTCGGGTCCGGCATCGCGATCATGTCCGGGTCATGCGGCCCCTGGCCGATGTCGCCGGCGGCGAACCCGGCGAACCCGGCGCCCTCGGTCAGCAGGTCGTCGATGTGATGCGCGGGCACCAGCTTGGCGCTCGGTTTGCCGTGCATGTCGACGAACTGGGCGAACAGAAACTCGATCTTGCGGTCGCGGATGATGCGGCGGACGTCGTCCTCGTCGCTGACTTGCGGGGCCCCGTCTTCACGATGCTCAGTTGTGATAGCCATGATGCGAGGTATATCCGCCCGATGCGGGGTCGGGCAATGGCCGTCCGTACCGGTTAGCGGGGTCTAGGATGTGCGCTTCGCACATAGACGCTCGACGGACCGGGAGGCCCCTCTGACCGCAACCTCGGACGCTCGCGGGCTTCGCGAGGAGAACCGCACCCTGTACCGGGTGATCAACCTCGTCGCATCGTCGATCGAACTCGGTCCGATGCTCCAGGGAATCGTGGACCTGGCCACCGAGGCAACCGATTGTCACGCCTGCTTCATCTACCTGCTCGAGGACGGCATGCTGACGATCCGGGCCGCCTCGCCGATCTACGCCGGCGCGGTCGGGGTCGTGCAGATGCGCATCGACGAAGGGCTCACGGGCTGGGTGGCGCGCCATCGCACGCCGGAGTTCATCCGCGACAACGCGATGGGCGACGCGCGGATGAAGTTCGTCCCGGAGCTCGAGGAGGAGCGGTTCCAGTCGATGGTCGCGGTCCCGATCCTGGCCCGCGCGGGCGACACGATCGGCGTGATCGTGCTGCACACCGAGGCCCCGCGGGAGTTCACCGAGGACACCCTCAAGCTGCTCGTGCATATCGCCTCGCTGGTCTCGGGGGCGATCGAGAACGCGCAGCTCTACGACCAGCAGGGCCGGCGGGTCGACGCGCTGACCAGCCTGTCGGGCCTGGCCCAGGAGGTGGCGACCGCGGCGGACGCCGGGGAGATCGCCCACGCGGTCACGCGCGGGATGCGCCGGCTGCTCGGCGCGGAGATCTGCCAGCTCTACCGCCTGGACCGCGAGGGGGCGACGTTGGGCCTGCTCTCCTCCTCGCCGGCCGCCGCGGTCCCCGAGGCGCTGTCGGCCACCGAGCTGCTCCTGGCCGCGTTCGACGACGGCGCGTCGCGGCCGCGGGCCCGCTCGCTGTGGCCCGGGCTCGACGTGTCCGATCTGCTGGTCACCCCGTTGATCTCGGGCGGGGAGCGGCTGGGGCTGCTGTGCGCCGGCGCGCCGGAGCGGCGCCCGTTCACCGGCGAGGAGACCGAGATGGCCCGCGAGGTGGCGCACCTGGCGGCGATCGCAATCAAGCGGGCCGAGCTGATCGAAGGCCTGACCAACGCGAACATCGTCAAGGACCTGTTCGATGCGCTCGGCGCGGGCGACACCTCGTTCGCCGCGACCAAGGCGGCCGAGGTCCGCTGCGACCTGTCGCGCCCGTTTCTGATCCTGTGCGCCGAGCCTGCCGGCGGCCTCGAGCAGGGCTCCGGGGAGTGGCGGGCGGCCGCCGAGCTGCTCGGAGGCGACGTGGCCACGCTGGCGCCTCG
>DATFDC010000161.1:0-2033 GCA_035252415.1 Solirubrobacteraceae bacterium | reverse complement strand
GCCCGGACAGCAGTAGGACCGCCCCCAGCGTCACCTGGAGCACCACGGCCGCCTGGGCGACCCTGAGCACGTACCAGAACCCCACCGTGGGCACCGCGCGGAGCCAGGCCGCTCCGCCCCAGACGCCGGCGACCAGGTTGCTCGCGATCACCAGGATGCCGACCGCGACGTGGACGTCGATCAAGCCAGTGCCCGGTTCGGGACCGGCTCCTCGAGCGCGGCGCGCAGCCCGCTGGAAATCCGCCTGAAAGCGTCGGAAATCCGCTTGTTGATGCGGAAAATCACTATGTAGCAGGTTGGCACAAAGTGGGTATATAACTCGGCTTGTGCTCGCCGCCGGATTGAGGGAGTCGTAGCGTTGCTCCGAAGCTACCTCCCCGTGCTCGTCTTCGCCGGCCTGGGGGTGCTAGTCGGCGGGCTCCTCGCCGCGGTGAACGGCCTGATCGGGCCGCGCAAGCCGACCAAGGCCAAGAGCGACCCGTACGAGTGCGGGCTGCCGAGCGAAGTGTCCCGGACGTTCCGCTTCGGGGTCAGCTTCTACATGATCGCGATGCTCTTCATCCTCTTCGACATCGAGGTGGTCTTCCTGTATCCGGTCGGCGTGATCCTCAATGTCGCGCACTCGGTGTTCGTGCTCGTGGAGGTGATCGTCTTCGTCGTCCTGCTGCTCGTAGCGCTCGTCTACGTGTGGCGAAAGGGAGCGCTCAATTGGAGGTGAGGCGAGAGAAGATCCGCGGGCTGGCCCCCCTCGACGAGCCGGACGCGATCCCGGATCTCAGGGTTCGGCAGCTGCGTGCCCGCGACCTGCTTCGGGGAGACCTCGAGGGGCCCGACCTCGAGCAGCACGTGGAGGACTCGCTCCTGACGACGACGATGCAGAAGGCGATCGGGTGGGGCCGCGCCAACTCGATCTTCCCCGCCACCTTCGGCCTCGCCTGCTGCGCGATCGAGATGATGTCGATCGTCAGCCCGCGCTACGACATCGCGCGGTTCGGGGCCGAGAACATGCGCGCCTCTCCGCGGCAGGCCGACATGCTGATCCTCTCCGGCCGGGTGTCGATCAAGATGGCCCCGGTCTGCCGGCGCATCTACGACCAGATGCTCGAGCCGAAGTGGGTGATGGCGATGGGCGCCTGCTCCTCGTCCGGCGGCATGTTCGCCAACTACGCGGTGGTACAGGGCGCCGACAAGTTCATGCCGGTCGACGTCCACGTGCCGGGGTGCCCGCCGCGCCCGGAGTCGGTCGTCTACGGGTTCAACAAGCTCCAGCGCATGATCCTGGGAAACCCCGATCCGGGCTGGCGCCACCGCTACAACGCGGCCGGGACCGAGGAGTGGGCGCGGGAGGCCACCGGCGAGGCGTCGAAGGAGGAGATCGAGGCATACGAGGCCGCGCGGGATCTCGTGTCCTCGCACGAGTCGACCCGCTCCCAGGCCTCGCGCGGGGGTCCCGCCTGATGCCGGACGCCCCTGGCCTCGAGCTGATCGCACAAGAGGCAAACCAGGCCGCCGAGGGATCCGTCCTCGGGACCTACCACGAGCACGGTCAGGGCTGCCTGATCGTCAATCCCGATCGCGTCCTCGACGTGCTGCGGTGGCTGCGCGACACCCCGGGACAGGAGTACCGCTTCCTTTCGAGCGTCCATGGCGTCGACTACCTGCCGGCCTCGCCGCGGTTCGGCGTCGTCTACGAGCTCATGAGCATGGCCCGGGTGGAGCGGCTCAGGGTGCGTGCGGCGCTGGCCGACCCCGGCGGGGAGGAGCTGCCGGAGCTCGACAGCTGCGTGGATTTGTTTCCGAGCGCGGAGTTCCAGGAGCGCGAGATCTACGACTTCTTCGGCATCGTCTTCCGCGGCCACCCCGACCTGAGGCGGATCCTGATGCCCGAGGAGTACGTGGGCTGGCCGCAGCGGCGCGACTTCCCGGTGGGCGGCGAGCCGGTGATCTTCACCCGCAACGAGCCCCAGATGCCCAGGTGGTACGAGTGAGCACGCCCGAGACCCACCACTCCGCAACGGCCCACGGAGGCGACA
>DATFDC010000160.1:0-2438 GCA_035252415.1 Solirubrobacteraceae bacterium | reverse complement strand
CAGCGCCTTGATCCGCTCGGCGAGTCGCTCTGGCCCCGGCGTCGGATCGTCGTACTCGGTGTTGAAGTCATGCAGGAGGCCGCCGATGTCCACGGCGTCAGCCGCCGTGGCTCGTCGCACGACATGGCTCGGGTGATCGCTCATCGCCCCGGCGCTCGGCGCAGCAGCTCGAGGTGGCGCTCGACCGCCGCACCGACGCGGTCGAGATCGCCGGTGGCGAGAAGATCGAGCAGGGCGCCGCGCAGCACGGCGAGCATCAGCGTGCGCTCGCTGGCGGCTGTCGGGACCTCGCCGAGGAGCTCGAGCCAGTCGGCGACCGTGGCACGGGCAAAGCCCGCCCACGGGCCGTCGCCGCCGTCCATCAGTGAGCGCGCATAGCCCTCGACCCATAGCTTCAGCAGGCCCCGGTGCTCGTCCGCGGCCAGCCATTCCCACAGCTCGCCCGCGATTCCGGCCAGATCGCGTCCACCGGCGCCGGCCGCCCGCGCGCGATCGAGCAGCGCGAGTTCGTCACGGCGCGCCCGGGCCAGGAGCGCCTGAACCAGTCCAGCCTTCGAGCCGAACAGGAACAGCAGCACGCGCGGGCTGGAGCCCACCGCGGCGGCGAGCGGTCGCAGCGAGATGTCGGCCACGCCGTGCTTGAGCGCGTACCCGTAGGCGCGCTCGAGCAACTCCTCACGTCGGGGCGACGCGGTGGCGGACATCGCGGCCTAGTGTATGCTACTGAAACGACCGTTTCAGTGAAAAGCGAGCCCTCCATCCCGGTCACGATCCGTCCCCTCGGCCATCCGGGGGACCTCGGCTGGGTGGTCATGGCCCACGGCGATGTCTACAGCGCCGAGTTCGGCTGGGACCAGAGCTTCGAAGCGCTGGTAGCGCGGATCGTCGCCGACTACGCCGCCGGCCACGACCCCGGTCGCGAGGCAGCCTGGATCGCCGAGCTCGACGGGCAGCGCGTGGGATGCATCTTCTGCGTGGCGGACCCGGCTCGCGAGGGCACGGCGCTTCTGCGCATCCTGCTCGTCCACCCCGACGGACGCGGCCGGGATCTCGGTCGCCGCCTCGTCGGCACGTGCCTGCAGTTCGCCCGGGACGCGGGATATGAGCGCATGCGACTGTGGACCAATCATCCGCTCGCCGCGGCCCGCCACCTGTACTTGGAGCGCGGCTTCCGGCTGATCGCTGAGGAGCCGCATCACAGCTTCGGCGTCGACCTGGTCGGCCAGACCTACGAGCTCGACCTGTTCTAAGAGAGTTCTAAGCCGCCAGCGGACGGTGGTGCTGAGTGCGGTCCCGCGTCATCGCGAGGCCGATCAGCGCCTTGTCGCGCGCGCGCTCGAACGCCCGGCGGCGGAACCGCCGCTTGCCGTCTCCCCCATCCTGCTCGGCCACGGCGTCGAAAGCATCCCAGCGAGCCAGCGCAAGTGCGGCGTCCTCCTCTTCCTGGGCTGCCTCTCGGCACAGGGCCAGCGCGCATGGCTCTCCGCCACCGGGGGCGTTGCACCCATGACCGGGGGGACAGCACAGGGCCATAGTCATCGGCTACCCACCGGGGCCTTGCCAGAATCGGATCGTCATGGCAGGTTGCCGATTCCGCGCGCTCGTTCCGCTCTTCGCGGCGGCGCTGCTCCTCCTGCCCGCCGGGTGTGGCAGCGAGAGCCACGCAATGCCGATCCAGACCCGGCCCTCGCCCGTGGCCCGCGCGGCCGCCGGTGCCCCGGTCCGCATCGCCGTGATCGTGATGGAGAACGAGGAGTACGGCGACATCATCGGCTCGCGCTCGGCTCCGTACATCACCTCACTGGCCCGCCGCTACGCGTCGGCCACCCGGATGTATGCGATCACCCACCCCTCGCTGCCCAACTACCTGGCGCTGACCGGCGGCTCGACCTTCGGGATCTCCAGTGACTGCACGGACTGCAGCGTCGGCGCGACGAGCCTGGTCGATCAACTAGCCAAGGCCCACCTGTCCTGGCGGGCGTACATGGAGGACTTGCCCAAGCCGTGCTTCAGCGGCGCCAGCGCCGGCGACTACGCCAAGAAGCACGATCCGTTCGCGTACTACACCCGGATCACCCGCGACCGCGCCCGCTGCACGAACATCGTCCCGCTGACCCGGCTGGCCGCCGACGAGCGGGGCGGGAGGCTTCCCGGGTACGCCTGGATCAGCCCCAACCTGTGTCACGACATGCACGACTGCTCGGTGTCGACCGGCGATCGGTTCCTGGCCCGCCTTGTGCCGGGCCTGCTGCGCGCGCTCGGCCCCCGGGGGCTTCTGTTCCTGACGTTCGACGAGGGGTCGAGCGACGATGGCTGCTGCCGACTGGCCTCGGGCGGCCACATCGTCACGATCGTGGCCGGCGGCGGCGCGCGAGCCCGCGCACGGCTCGCCACCCCCACCGACCACTACTCGGTGCCCCAGACGATCGAGGACCTGC
>DATFDC010000159.1:0-2493 GCA_035252415.1 Solirubrobacteraceae bacterium | reverse complement strand
TGGGTCGCGTCTCTTTGGCGCTGTAAATTCGGTTCCCGGTGATGGTCAGTCTATGCGGCTGTCACCTCCTCGGGGATGGTCTGTTCGGTGCCGTGGTAGCGGGCTCGTTTGAGGCGTTGGCGGTCAAGTGCGTTGAAGTGGATGCCGTTGGTCTGGTGGGTGATCAGCAGGTCGAGCACGGCCCAGACGAGGGTGAGGCAGCTGGTCTCACCGGGGAAGCGCCCCATCACCTTCGTGCGTCGCTTGACCTCGCCGAGCGATCGCTCGAGCAGGTTCGTTGATCTCCAGCGGCGGCGGTGCCGGACTGGATATCGCAGGTGCACGACCAAGGCGTCGAGATCGTCGGCGAGGCAGCGGGCGGCGGCGGTGAAGCCGCCGTTGTCGAGCTGGTCGACGAGCGCCTGGAGGCGGCGCTTGGCGTCTTGTTCTGAGATCGCGTCATCCAGCGCCTGCCAGTAGGCGTGTTTGACCCGTTCGCGCTCGCGGTCTGGCAGCTTGGCGTAGAGGTTGCGCGCGCGGTGCGACTTATGCAGACGTCTGCATAACGTGCACTATGCCGACTTCCGGGTTATGCCGACCCGGGTTGAGAAGCCGCCGCAAATAGCGGCATTGGCGGCCTGACGTGTCGGCATAATCCGGCGCCCGCTGGTTGACGCTGGCCTCTCCACGATGAGAGGAGCGTCCTAATGAGGGAGCCGTCGCGGGTTCGGGTGGTCGGGCCACTTGAGCCGTTCGCCGCTGGGTTCATCTTCGAGCTGCAGGAGGCTGGTTATCGCCCGGCCGCCGCTGCGGTGCAGGTCCGGGTGCTTGCGCATCTGAGCCGTTGGATGCAGGAGCAGGATGTTTTTCCGGAGGGGCTGGACGAGGCGGAGCTGGAGCGGTTCCGGTGTGAGCATGCCGCTCGGGTCGCGAGCGTGCGCGGCGCCGGGATGTCGCTGGTGCTGGGCCATCTCCGCGAGTTGGGAGTCGTGCCAGCGCCGGCGCCTCGAGCGCTGACGGCTGCGGACGAGTTGCTTGAGCAGTACCGGCAGTATTTGATGGTGGAGCGCGGGTTGACCGCCGGCACCACGCGCGGCTATGTCGACATCGTGCGCCCGTTCGTTGAGTCGCGCGTGACCGAGACCGGCGAAGCCACGCTATGGGATCTGGCGCCCGCGGACGTGCTCGGGTTTTTGTTGGCGGAGACGAGGCGGCGATCGCGGAAGTCGGCGAAGCTGCTGGTCAGCGCGTTGCGGTCGCTGCTTGGGTTCTGGCATGTTCAAGGGCTGATCGGCCGGCCGTTGGCTGGGGCGGTGCCGTCGGTCGCGGGTTGGCGCCTGGCGGGTCTGCCGCGCGCGTTGGGCAGTGAGCAGGTCGCTGCGTTGTTGGATAGCTGTGATCGCTCGACGGTCGCGGGGATGCGGGACTTCGCGATCTTGACGATGCTCGTTCGGCTCGGGACGCGCCGCTGCGAGGTCGCTTGTCTGCGGTTGGATGACATCGACTGGCGGGCCGGGGAGCTTGTGGTGCGCGGCAAGGGGCAGCGGCTCGAGCGGCTGCCGCTCCCCGCCGATGTGGGCGATGCGATCGCGGTCTATCTCCGTGACGGCCGCCCGCCGGGGTTCTCGGGCCGGGAGGTGTTCGTGCGGATCAAGGCGCCGCGCCGACCGCTGACCGCTGCGGGGGTCACCCAGGTCGTCGTGTCGGCGAGCAAGCGTGCGGGCTTGGGGGAGGTGACCGCGCACCGGCTCAGGCATACCGCCGCGACCGAGCTGCTCAGGCAGGGCGCGCCTCTGCACGAGATCGGTGAGTTGCTGCGGCATCGCAGCGTGCTGACGACCGCGATCTATGCGAAGGTCGACCGCGATCGCCTGCGCGAGCTCGCGCGCCCCTGGCCGACGGGCGGTGCGGCATGACCGTGCTCGAGCAGCACGCCGCTAACTATCTGCAGATCCGGCGCGCGCTTGGGTTCAAGCTCGAGCGCGCGGAGAAGCTCCTGGGCCAGTACCTGAACTATCTCGAGGCGACCGGCCAGGACGTGGTGACCGTCGAGAACGCGCTGGCATGGGTCCGGTTGCCGACCGCCGGTGGCGGGAACTGGTTGGCGCAGCGGCTCTCGGTCGTGCGCTGCTTCGCGGCCTATCTGCATGCGCTCGATCCCGCGCACGAGGTCCCACCCGCGGACGTGCTCGCCCGCCGGACGCGCCGCTCGGTTCCGTATCTCTATACCGAGCAGGAGATCTGGGCGTTGATGGCCGCGACCGACCGGCTCCGCGGGCGGCTGCGCCAGATGACGTATCGCACGCTGATCGGGCTGCTGGCCGTGACCGGGATGCGCGTCGGCGAAGCGATCCGACTCGACCGCGCGGACCTCGACCTCGGCGCCGGCGTGATGACGGTCCGCGACAGCAAGTTCGGCAAATCACGCGAGCTGCCGCTGCACCCCACGACCGTCGCCGCGCTGCGCCGGTACCTGCGGATCCGCGACGCTCACCAGCACGCCGCGGTGAGCGG
>DATFDC010000158.1:0-8743 GCA_035252415.1 Solirubrobacteraceae bacterium | reverse complement strand
TTAGAACTTCCAGCTCGCCCCCGAGACCACGACGAGCGCGATCAGGGACATGAGCGACAGCATCAGCTGCGCGTGACGGAACTTGAACTTGGACATCCTTGTCCTCCTATCGGTAGTGCATCGGAAATATCGAACACACTGAGCCGGTGGCCGAGCTATCTCTCCGTCGGAGACCTCTGGCTTTGCGTCCCCGTCTCGCGACGGGTTTGCCCTTTACAACTCAATCCGATGCTGTATCGGGAGACGGCGCCGGCACCTTTAGCGTTTTGGACAAGTTTTGTTAGCCAATCGTTGCCGGCCGCGCGCAACCAGATGGTTGCCGATTCCGCGGAATCGGCCCGTTCACGCGAGCCTCTGGGAGTAGGGTCGGCATGTGTGGATCCGGACGGTTGGCCTCCTCCTCGGCATCGGCGCGATCTCGGGTATCCCGGCGCCGCGTTCGCACGGGAGGGCGCCGACGACCGCGGCGAACCGACGAGCGGCGGTGCGCGACGCCAAGTCGCTCTTGCAGGGCGTTGTGCCGCCGGCCGGAGCCGTCGTCGGGTCAAGCGGGATGGGCATCGGGCCGCACGCGCGCCTCATAACCCTGGCTCTCGCCAGCGCGGTCGCGTATCGCACGTGGACCGTCCCGGGCGATCCCGCATCGGTCTCGTCGTTCGTCCAGTCGCACCTGCCGCCGGGGTCGACCGTGGTCACCACGGGATCCGGCGGGTCTCCTCTCACGCAGTCGGTGACCCGGTCATGGCCGCCGGTTCGCGGGATTCTCGACGACCGCTTGCTTGAAGTCGCGGTGACCGCCCGCCCCGACGGAGGCACGCGACTGTATGCGGAAGCTCAATCGGAATGGGTCGTGACCCGCCCGAAGGGCGAGCACATACCGGCGGGGGTGCGTGAGGTGAACATCACCGACGGCTGGCCGGGCCACCCCCCGTTCCTCTCCCGTCGGGTGACCAGCCGGGCGACGGTCCACAAGCTCGTCACGTTGTTCAACTCATTGGGGATCGCTCAGCCGGTCGACATCAACTGTCCAGCCGAGTCGGTTACGCCCGTGGTCACGATCGGATTCCGAACCGGCCGGACCGGCGCACCGGTCGCAGAGGCGAAGGTGAGCTCAGCGGCCAACCTTCCATGGCCGGCGAGCGTCCCTGGCTGGAACTGCTTCTCGATCTCGTTCACCGTCCACGGCCGGAATTGGCCGCATCTGGTCGGCAACGTGATCGCACCCATGCACCGCCTGCTGCACGTGAGGTTCGGCCGGCGCTGACCGGAGGCCGGGCAGATCGCGATGGCCCTGCCAGGACTCGAACCTGGGCGCGACGGATTATGAGTCCGCTGCTCTACCGACTGAGCTACAGGGCCGCGATCCGGTGGCGACGCCGCGATCCGGCGCGACGCTAGCAGCCGAAGCACCCTGCGGCGGCCCGCTCCGCGTGGGCGTCCGGTAGCCTCCCGGGAGCGATGTTGGCCATCGGCGGATTCCTCGGCCAGAGCCCCAGTTCCCTGGGGCAGACGATCGCGCTGCTGGCCACGTTCTTGGGGATCGGCGTGATCGCGAACGTGCTGATCGTGTACGTCGTCGCGCAGGTCATGGCCGAGCGTAAGGAAAACCAGGAAGGTCGCCAGCGCGACGTGTAGCGCCGGGGAGGGCGCTGCAAAATGCGTGAAGGACGCCGGCCTTAGGCGTCGAATCAGACGGCTGCCGATGAAGCAGCCAGCCGCTCCCACCGCGACCGCCCCGCCCACCGGCCATCAGGCCCTGTCCGCCTACATCCGGGCGCGGTTCGACGAGTTCTCCCGCTCGCAGAAGGATGTCGCCCAGTACATCGTGGACCACCTGGACGAGGCGGCGTTCCAGACCGCCGAGGAGCTGGCCCGGCGGGCCAACACCTCCTCGAGCACCGTCGTGCGCTTCTCGCAGGCGCTCGGCTTCGAGGGCTTTCCCGAGCTTCAGCAGGCCGCCCGTGACGAGTACCGGCGCCGGCCGCCGGGCCCGCCCAATGGCTCCACGGCCACCGTCGCCCCGCTGTTCTCGCTCGATCACACCGAGTCAGAGGCAGCGCTGGCCGCCGACCACGTGAACCTCGAAGACACCGCGCACAAGCTCTCGCGGACCGACCTCGAGGCGGCGATCGACGCGATCGTGTCAGCCGGCAAGGTGCTGATCGCCGGCACCGACCAGATGGCCTTCTTCGCGAGCTATCTGCGTCACCTGCTCATGCTGCTCGACCTGCGCGCCGAGATCGTGGCCAGCCCTTCCCAGGAGGCGCTCGGACGGCTCAGCCGGATCGACGAGCAGACGCTGGTGGTGGGCCTCTCGGCCGGGCGGCCGCATCCGCTGATCACCCGGACGATGAAGCTGGCCCGCCACCGCAAGGCGCCGACGATGGCGATCACCGACGCGACCCTCTCCGAGGTGGCCAGGCTGGCCCGGATCCGCCTCTACTACTCGTCGAACACGCCGGCCTTCGTGCGCTCGCACACCGCGCTGCTGTCGCTGATCCAGGCACTGGCCTACGGCGTGTACTCGCGGGACGCCCAGCAGTACGACGTGCGGATCAAGGCATTTCGGCTGAAGTAAGACGGTGGCGCTCGTCCACCACGAGCTCTGCTTCGGATGCGGGCGCGTCAACCTGTTCGGGTTGCTGCTCGAGCTCGAGTCGGCCGGTCCCGACGCCGTAGCCGGGCGCGGCTTCCTCAAGCAGGACCATCAGGGCGCCGACCGCGGCCGAGCCCACGAGGGAGTCGTCGCCGCCGCGCTCCTCGACGCGATGGCCCTCGCCTGCGGTCCGGATGCCCGGGTGAGCGCGCTCGAGATCTCATACGGGGAGCCGGCGGCCGTCGGCACCTTCCTCGACATCGAGGCGCGCGTGGAACGCCGTGACGGTCCGAGCGCCGACGCCTCCGCTACGGCCCAGGTCGATCAGCGCATGGTCGCCCAGGCGCGGGGTAGCTTCAGGCTGTGATGTCCCAAGGGAGGTCGACATGCCGCAGAACCTGACCCGCCAGATCCTCAAAGAGCACCTCGAAGACGGGGAGCTGAAGCCAGGCCGCCCGATCTCGATCCGCATGGACCAGGCGCTGCTCCAGGACGCCACCGGGACGATGGCGCTGATGCAGTTCGAGGAACTCGGCGAACCGCGGATCAAGGTCGAGCGAGCGGTGCAGTACATCGACCACAACGTGGTCCAGCTCGACTACAAGAATCCCGACGACCACCGCATGTTGCAGGCGCTCGCCCGCAAGTACGGGCTGCACTTCTCGCGGCCCGGCAACGGGATCAGCCACTACATCCACATGGAGCGCTTCGGCAAGCCCGGCCAGACGATGCTCGGGGCGGACTCTCACACGGTGCAGGCGGGCTGCCTGGGCATGATCGCGATCGGCGCCGGCGGGCTCGACGTGGCCGTCGTCCTCGGCGGTCACCCCTACGAGATCGCGTGCCCCGAGGTCGTCGAGGTGCGCCTGGAGAACCAGCTGCAGCGGCCCTGGGTCCAGGCCAAGGACATCATCCTCGAGCTGCTGCGCCGCCTGAGCGCGAGCGGCGGCAAGAACAAGGTGTTCGAGTTCACCGGGCCCGGAACCGAGGATCTGAGCATCCCCGAGCGGGCCACGATCGCCAACATGATCGCCGAGCTCGGCGCCACCGCTGCGGTGTTCCCGCCCGACGACCGGACACGCGACTGGCTGGAGCGCCAGGACCGTTCCGAGGACTTCGTGGACGTCGGGCCCGAGGACGGCGCGGAGTACGACGACCGGGTCGAGATCGACCTGGCCGAGCTCGGGCCACTGGTGGCCAAGCCGCACAACCCGGACAACGTCGTGCCCGTGGAGGAGGTGGCCGGGACCGAGATCGCGCAGGTGTGCATCGGCTCTTCGGTGAACTCCGGCTACAACGACCTGGCCCTGGCCGGGGCGATCCTGGCCGATAAGGACGGGCAGATCGTGCACCCGTCCATCGCCGCCACCGCGACTCCGGGCTCGAGGCAGATCCTGGCCGCGATCGCCGAGTCCGGCGTCTACCGCCAGCTGTCCGACGGCGGGGTGCGGATGCTCGAGCCGGTGTGCGGCCCGTGCGTCGGCATGGGCCAGGCGCCCCCGTCGGACGCCAACTCGCTGCGCACGTTCAATCGAAACTTCCCGGGCCGCTCCGGTACCCCCGAGGACTCGGTGTTCCTATGCTCGCCGGCGGTGGCCGCGGTGTCGCTGCTCAGCGGCAAGATCGAGGATCCGCGCGAGTACGGCGACCCGCCCGACCTGCTGCCGATGCCGGAGCTCAAGCCCTACCTCGTCGACGTCCACATATTCCCGCCGGCCGATCCCGAGGAAGCCGAGAGCATCGAGATCCCGCGCGGCCCGAACATAAAGCGTCCGCCCGAGCACGAGCCGCTCGGCGACTCGCTCGAAGCCTGTGTCGCCACGGTCCAGCCCGACGACATCTCGACCGGCGATCTCGCTCCCGACGGGGTCGAGGTCATGGCCTACCGCTCGAACGTGCCGGCCATCGCCGAGTTCACCCTGCGCCACCGCGACCCCGAGTTCCGCAAGCGGCTCAAGGAGTGGGGGAGCGGATTCATCGTGGCCGGGAACAACTACGGCCAGGGGTCCTCGCGCGAGCACGCGGCGCTGGCGCCGCTGCACCTCGGGGTGAAGGCGGTGATCGCGAAGTCGTTCGCCCGGATCCACCGGCGCAACCTGCTCGCCCAGGGCATCGTGCCGTTGACCTTCTCTGAGGAGTCCGACTACGACAAGGCCGAGGTGGGCCAGAAGTGGACGATGCCCAAGCTGCGCGAGGAGCTCGAAACCGGATCCGAGACGATCACGGCGAAGATCGATGACGGCGACGAGCTGACCTTGAGCAACGACTTCTCCGAGCACGAGCGCGAGATCCTGCTCGCCGGCGGACTGCTGTCCTATCTACGCGAGGGCGAGTCCGGTAACGGCGCCTCCAGCAAGGCCGAGGCCGGAGGCGGGCGCGCCGAGCAGAAGGACGCCGGCGAGCGCGCCGATCAGGGAGTCGGCGGGCATCACGAGTAACCGATGCGACTGCAGAAAGCCGGAATAGTTACGGCAAAACGCAGACGGATCGCGGCTACCGGGGGGCGATGAGCAGGGCCTGCGTGGCGCGACCGACTCGCCCGCACTCGTCGAACAGCACGCTTTCGGCCACCCCGATCCCGCCGCCGGCGATCCGCGTCTCAGACGACAGGCAGATCCACTCGCCGACCGGTTCGCGGTCCATGTAGACGGTCAGGTCGACGTTGATGAATATGTAGCGCTCACGGGGCAGTGCGCTGCTCAGACCCGCGCCGAAGTCAGCGGCCGCCGCCAGGCGCTGGATCGGCGTGGCCTGCTCGTCACCGACCAGCGGACACGTGAGGCGAAACCAGGCCGTACCCGGACCGCCGCCGAACCCGCCCTCCACGAAGCGGACCTCGTTGGCGTCGGTCGCGAACCGAGGTCGGTGCAGGCCGGGAAGCTCACCGGTCCGGCCCGCATCAGGACCGGGCGGCGGGTTGCCCTGGGACGCGCCGGCGCCGGCCGACGCTCGGTGGACCCGGAGCGCTCGGGCCCTAACCACGTCCACCCCGCCGGCCAGCATCGCGCCCTCGAGCAACTGGACCCGCCGCCCGTCTCGCGCCACCGAGGCCCGCACCGAGACCGGGCCGATCGGCGCCGGCCGGATGAAGTCGTACGTCAGGCGGCCCAAGATCAGCCCATCGGCGGCCGGGACCGACTCGAACGCCCGGGCCAGCAGCGCCGCGGGCGCGCCGCCGATCTGCGCGTTCGGATCCCAGGGCCCGCTAGCCAACTCGGTCGCCACGAACCGTCCGTCGACAACGTCGAAGACGGACATCAACGCGGAGCGACGAGCAGAGCCTGGGTAGCGCGTCCGACCCGGCCGCGCGAGTCGTACAAGACGCTCTCGGCGATCCCGATCCCGTCGGCGGAGATCCTGGTCTCGGACGACAGGCAGATCCACTCGCCGACCGGCTCGCGCTCGATGTACAGGGTCAGGTCGGGATTGATGTACAGGTACTCATCCCAGGAGAGGGTCGCGCTGATGCCGTTGCCGAAATCACCGGCCGCGGCCAGTCGCTGGAGGGGTGAGGGGGTCTCGCCCTCGACGATCGGGCTGCGCAAGCGGAACCACGCCGTGCTCGGACCGCCGCCCCAGGAACCCGTCACAAACATGATCTCGATTGCGTCGAAAGCGAACATCGGACGGTGAGGTGGGCGGATCTGCGCCGGCTTGCCGTGCTCGGGGCCGGGAGGCGGCGGCCCGCCGTCGCCGTCGACCGCGGCGGCATCGGCTGTCAAGACCCGCAACCCTCGCGCTCGCACCACCTCGACGCCGTCCGCCACCATCGTCGCCTCGAGCAGCTGCACCCGCTTGCCCGGACGCACGATGTCCGCGTGCACCTCGACGGGCCCGACGGGCGCCGGCCGCACGAACTCGTAGGTAACACGGGCCAGGCCGAGACCCTCCGGCGCGGGCAGCCCTTCGAACGCACGCACGATCAGCGCCGCCGCCGCGCCGCCGTGCTGGGCGTTCGGGTCCCACGGGCCGCGCGACAGCTGGGACGCGACAAATTGGCCATCGGCGACGGAAAACACTGGCGCCTCGGACATGGCCGGGAACGGTACCGCCCGGCTACACTCAGCCCCGATGGACGAGAACGCACAGGCTCCCCGCGACGAAGCCACGTTCACCGTGAAGGCCGGCCTGGCCGAGATGCTCAAGGGCGGCGTGATCATGGATGTGGTCACCCCCGAGCAGGCGAAGATCGCCGAGGACGCCGGCGCCGCGGCGGTCATGGCGCTCGAGCGGGTGCCGGCCGACATCCGCCGCGACGGCGGGGTGGCCCGCATGTCGGACCCGGCGATGATCCAGGGCATCCAGGAAGCGGTGACGATCCCGGTGATGGCCAAGGCCCGGATCGGCCACTTCGTCGAGGCCCAGGTGCTCGAGGCGCTCGAGGTCGACTACATCGACGAATCCGAGGTGCTGACGCCGGCCGACGAGGCCAACCACATCGACAAGTGGCCGTTCAGCGTTCCGTTCGTGTGCGGTGCGACCAATCTCGGCGAGGCGCTGAGGAGGATCGGCGAAGGCGCGGCGATGATCCGCTCCAAGGGCGAGGCCGGCACCGGCGACATCGTCAACGCCGTCACCCACCTACGCAAGATCCGCTCCGAGATCCGGCGCCTGACCACGCTCGACGACGCCGAGCTGGCGACCGCGGCCAAGGAGCTCCAGTCCCCACTTCACCTCGTGCGGCAGATCGCGCAGGACGGGCGGCTGCCCGTGGTGCTGTTCTGCGCCGGCGGGATCGCCACGCCGGCGGACGCCGCGCTGGTCATGCAACTCGGCGCCGAGGGCGTGTTCGTCGGCTCGGGCATCTTCAAGTCCGAGGACCCCGAGCGCCGGGCCCGGGCGATCGTGGAGGCGACCACGCACTACCAGGATCCGGCCCGGATCGCGGCCGCCTCGACCGGACTCGGTCAGCCCATGGTGAGCCTCGAGACCTCCAAGCTTGAGGCCGAGCAGCTGCTCGCCCCGCGCGGCTGGTAGTGCTGACTTCGTCAGCATTGCGAGTTTCGCCTGGCGGCGAAACATCGCGGTGACAAAGACCGTCGGCGTCCTCGCCCTCCAGGGCGACTTCGAGGCGCACGCCAAGATGGTGCGGGCGGTCGGCGCGGAGCCGCGCGAGGTCCGCACGCCCGCTGGGCTCGAGGGCCTCGACGCGCTGATCATCCCGGGTGGCGAGTCGACCGTGATGACGCTCGGGATCGAGCGGGAGGGTCTGGCCGAGCCGCTCCGTCACCTCGTGCAAAAAGGAACCCCGACGCTTGGCACGTGCGCGGGCATGATCATGCTCGACCGCGAGCACCTCGGCCTGCTCGACGTCACCACCCGCCGCAACGCGTTCGGTCGCCAGGTCCGTTCGTTCGAGGCCGACCTGGACATCGACGGAGTCCCGGGCGGCCCCATGCATGCGGTGTTCATCCGGGCCCCCTGGGTGGCCGAACATGGCCCCCAGGTGGAGGTGCTGGCCAGCATCGAGGAGCATCCGGTGGCCATCCGCCAGGGCAACATGCTGGCGGTCTCGTTCCACCCCGAGCTGTCCGGAGACGACCGGCTGCACGCGCTGCTGCTGGCGATGAACGGGGGCCGCTAAGCGGTCAGCGCCCGAAGCCGGCCGGCTCACGCCGCCGGCTCGAATACGCCCGGAACTGGCGCTCGAAGGCAGGCCAGTCGAACAGCGGCAGGCCGTCCCGATCGTCCGGGGGCGGACCCGGATCGAATGGGTCCTCGCCGCTGCTCGGCGGATCCTCGGAGTCGCTGCCCCGCGAGAGCCACGCGGCCAGCGCGCAGGCGGCGATACCGGACACGTACACCACGCCGGCGAGGACCGCGTGGTGAGTGAGCGAGGCGAAGACGCCGACCGCGTACAGGCTCAGGGCCGCGAGCACGAGGCGGCGCAGCTCGGCGCGGGGGAGAGGCCGGCGCGGCGCCCGGGCGCATGCGCTCAGCATGATCCCGCCCACCAGGACCAGCACCAGCACGAGCTTCCACGCAATCGACGGCGGCAACGGCATCTCCTAGACGATCATCGACCGTGGATGCGACCGAATCAACCCCAATTGCGCGATTTGTCTCGCTGCCCCCGCCGAATGGCGAGGTAACTGGCGCAGGGTCGTATTCGAACGTGACCATATTCTCGATTGCAGGCGGAGCGCG
>DATFDC010000157.1:0-4514 GCA_035252415.1 Solirubrobacteraceae bacterium | reverse complement strand
CGAGGACCTCGCCGGCGCGCTGGTCGAGGCCTCCGACGAGGACTGGGACACGGAGTTCCTCGCGCTCGTGCTGGCGGTGAAGGTGGTCGACTCCGTCGAGGACGCGATCGAGCACGTCAACGCCCACGGCTCGGGCCACTCCGAGGCGATCGTGACGAACGACGTCGGCGCGGCGCGCGCCTTCGAGAAGGGCGTGGACGCGGCGTGCGTGTACATCAACGCGTCCACCCGGTTCACCGACGGCGGCGAGTTCGGCATGGGCGCCGAGATCGGCAACTCGACCCAGAAGCTCCACGCACGAGGGCCGATCGGGCTGCGCGAGCTGTGCACGTTTAAGTACCTGATCGAGGGCGCCGGTCACGTTCGGCCCTGACGGGTCCTAGCAGCCTGTGCGAATCGGCATTCTCGGCGGAACCTTCAATCCGCCACATCTCGGTCACCTGATCTGCGCCCAGGAGGCGTACCTTCAACTGGGATTGGACCGCGTGACGCTGATCCCGGCCCGAATTCCACCGCACAAGCCCGTCGAGGACGAGCCGGGCGCCGAGCACCGGCTCGAGTTGTGCCGCCTGGCCATTCGGGGCGATGAGGAGCGGTTCGAGGTGTCTGATCTGGAGATCGGCCGGGAAGGGCCATCGTTCACGGTCGATACCCTTGAAGCACTGCATTCTTCGGCGCCAGATCACGAGATGTTCTTGATCGTCGGCGGGGACATCGCCGCGGGCCTGCCGGATTGGCATGAGCCGGAGCTCGTTCTTTCGCTGGCCACGCTGGCCGTGGCCGAGCGCCGGGGCACGTCTCGCGCCGCCGTGGACGACGCGTTGTCCGCGCTGCGGGGTGGCGAGCGGACCCTGTTCTTTCGCATGCCGCGGATCGCGATCTCCTCGACCATGCTCCGGGAGCGGGCGCGGACAGGCCAGCCGATTCGCTACTACGTCCCGGATGCGGTCGAGGGCTACATCAGGCGCCACCGTCTGTACGCGGGGGTAGGCTCGGTCCGATGACCCAACCGGCCCGTGCCCGTGAAGCCGATCCGATGACCCCCGAGGATCTCGCCCGGGCGATCGTCGAATACGCCGAGGATCGCAAGGCGCTCGACATCGTCCAGCTCGACCTGCGCGGCATGATCGGCTACACCGACTACTTCGTGATCTGCTCGGGGCGCAGCGAGCGGCAGGCCAAGGCGATCCACGATGCGATCTACGAAGGGCTGAAGTCGACCTATGGTCGCCTGCCGGAGCGCGTGGAAGGCCTGCCCGGGGCGCGGTGGATCCTGATGGACTATCTCGACGTGGTCGTTCACGTGTTCGTTCCGGAAACGCGTGAGTACTACCGACTCGAGCAACTGTGGGGCGAGGCCCCCGTGCTCGAGGTCGGGGCCGGCTCGGTCAGTTAGCCTCGAGCCACCGCCGTGGCCACCCACTTCACGCTGCTGGCGGCCATCCTCCTCGGCCTCCTGGGTTTTGGCGTAGGGGTGTTCGGGACGCTCGTCGGGGCCGGCGGCGGGTTCATCCTGACCCCGGTTCTGCTGCTCGTCTATCCGCAATCGAGTCCGGCGCTGCTCACCGCGATCAGCCTCATCGTGGTGTTCTTCAACGCCGGCTCGGGCTCTCTCGCCTACGGTCGACAGCGGCGGATCGACTACCGGTCCGGCACCGTGTTCGCGCTGTGCACGCTCCCGGGCGCGGTGCTCGGGGTGCTGGTGGCCGACAAGGTTCGTCGGCCTGGGTTCGACGTGATCATGGGCGTGGCGCTGACCGCGCTGGCCTGGTGGCTGGTGCGGGGGCGCCGACAGCCACCCGGCGGCGATCCCGAACGGGGGGCGGAGCGAGTGATCGTCGACCGCGACGGCAAGCAGTATCGGTACCACGCGAACGTTCGGGTCGGCGCTTTGGTCAGCGTCCTGGTGGGCTTCGGCTCGAGCTTCTTGGGGATCGGGGGCGGAGTGGTGCACGTGCCCCTGCTGGTGACCGTGCTCGGCTTCCCGACCCACGTCGCCACCGCCACCTCGCATTTCGTGCTGGCCTGCATGGCGCTCGTGGCGACGCTCACCCACGTGGCGGCCGGCACGTTTCACCACGGGGTGGGGCTGCGACGAGCGGCCGCGTTGTCGGCGGGGGTGGTGTTCGGCGCCCAGTTGGGCGCGGTGCTCTCGCAGCGGCTGAGCGGCACGGTGATCCAGCGGATGCTGGCGGTCGGGCTGCTCGTGCTCGGGCTGCGGCTGGTGTTGAGCGTGGTGTTGTGAGGTGGCTCGCGAGCGTCTCCGGGCTCGCGACGCCTCCGCTACATCGCGGCGAGCAACTGGGGCGCGACCTCTTTCTTGCGGCTCATCACCCCGGGCAGCTCGATGTGGCCGTCGTGGGCGCTCAGCCCGAACGCGCGCGCCACGCCGTTGACGTCGCCGGCGACCAGGAGGTCTGTGCCCTTGGTCAGGACGTCGGTGACCATCAGCGCGTAGAGCTGGAGGTCCCGGCTCTCCCGTGCCTTGCGCATCGCTTCGACGAGCTCCTCGCTGCGGTCAAGGAGTGACTTGCCCACGACCTCGATCTGCGCGATGCAGATCTGGTGCCCGCTCGAGGCGTGGTACTGCTTGGCATCGCGGTTGATGATCTCCTCGGCGCTGACCTCGGAGACGTCGGACGTGGCCTCGAACATCTCCCGCCCGTACTCGGCGCCGTCGAGCGCGAGCACGCGTTGCAGGTAATCGACGACCTGTCGATCGCGGTCGGTGGTGGTGGCCGAGTTCAGGATGATCGTGTCCGACATGACCGCGCCGAGCAACATCATCGCGGTGGGCGGGCTCGGCTCCATCCCGCTCTGACGGAATCGCTCGACGACCAGCGTGGCGGTCGAGCCAACCGGGTCGAAGGTGGCGGTGACCGGGATCCGGGTCTCGATCGAGCCGATGTGGTGATGGTCGAGGATCTCGATGATCTCGGCCTGCTCCACGCCTGACACGCTCTGGGCCTGCTCGGCGTGGTCGACGAGCAGGACGCGCCGGCGCGGCGGGGACACCAGGTCCGACCGGGTGACCAGCCCGACCGGCCGGCGCTGCGGATCGATGACCACGGCCCCGCCGTAGTGGCTCTCCTTGATCTGCTCGGAGATCTCCTCGACGAGAAACTCGCTGGTGGCGGTCAGCGGCTCGCGCTCCATCAGCGCGCCGCAGGGCGCGGCCAGCGTGATCATGCGACCGGAGACGTAGCTATCGAGCGGCGAGACGATCACTGCGGCTCCGCGCTCCCTGGCCAGCGCGAGGATTTCGTCCGGGGGCTCGGAGTCGTTGGACAGCACGAGCAGTTGGGCGCCTCGCTCGAGGGCCAGGCGCTGGGCGTCAGAGCGATTGCCGACCACGACCACGTCCCCCGGTGAGGCGCCGCTGCGAGTGGGGTCCATCGAGTGGACCCAGACTCGGCCGGAAAGCGGCTTGTCCTCGCCGGTCAGCAGCCTGGCTCCGAGCACCTCGACGATTGCCGCGACCCGGGTTGGCGCGTCCTCCAGGGTCGAGGCTTCGCGCGTCTCGCGAATGAATCGGCGGGCCAGGGCGCGCTCGGTGAGCACACCGACCAGCGCTCCGTCGTCATCGACCACGGGGACGAGCTCGAGGCCGGCCCGCGCCATCTCGATCCCGGCCTGGCGGATTGGGTCATCCAGCCGCGTGAACGGGAAGCTCGTCTTCATCACGTCGCAGGCTCGGGCCATCACGTGCGGGAGGAAGCGGGGCTTGGGGGCGCCGCTCCGCTCGAGCAGCCAGCGCGTCTGGGCGTTGCACTCGCCGAGGCGGACCGGGACGTACGAGTTGCGACTGTCAAGCCGACCCTTGAGCTCGGCGTAGCCGATGGCCGAGGCGATCGAGTCCGCGTCTGGGTTGCGGTGGCCGGTGACGTAGATCGTCGCCATGGCGGCGATTATCGCCGCTGACCGCGGTGGCGCGATAGCGTCTGCGCTTAGGCATGGGGCGAGGGCAGCGCCCCGATGCCGTCAGTGTCCATCCCGACCGGAGAGAGAGCATGCCGTCCGCACCCCAGATCCTTCCGACCCAGATCCAGCAGGGAAGCGCACCCGGCGTGACCTACCGCCTGGAAGGCGAGCTGGTGCCCGTCCTGCACATGGCGCTCGACGGCCGCGTGCCGGTGTACTTCGAGCACCACGTGCTGCTCTGGAAGTACCCAGCGCTTCAGATCGGGCTGCATCCGCTGGGCCGGGGCCTCAAGCGCCGGGTGTTCGGCGGGATGCCCTTGCTCTTGCTCGAGGCGCAGTCGGCGGGAGAGATCGCCTTCAGCCGTGACTCGCCCGGCCACATCGTCGCGCTCCATCTCCAGCCCGGCGAGGGCATCATGGCCCGCGAGCACCAGTTCCTGGCCGCGACCGGCGGCGTGCAGTACGACTTCACGCGCGTGAAGGGAATCTCGAACATGCTGTTCGGCGGCTCGGGCTTCTTCATCGACACCTTCACGGCGACGAGCCGCGACGGGATCGTGTGGCTGCACGGCTACGGCAACGTGTTCGAGGTG